>JACQUX010000001.1 GCA_016210045.1 Deltaproteobacteria bacterium
GCACCCTCTTCACCCTCACCCCCGCCCCCATCGGCCCAGAAAAAGCGCCCCCGCCGAAGGCGGGTCCGCCTGCGGCGGAGACTGCCTCGCCACCTGGGCCCACCACCCCACTGCGTGTTTGAATTATTGAGGATCGCTCATGCCGCCTCCCTGTCCGCCGATACGAATGCAACAATCCGGAATGTGGGACACATGTGGTGCACCTTGCTATCCGCCGCCCACAATAAATCAGCAACTTACAACGGCCTATCGCTGGCACGCGATGTGCATCTCTCACTGATGCGAAGCATGAGTCATAGACGGATGAGTGCAGAAAAAATGTAGGCGTTCAGTCTCGCAGTAGCGGAAAAGCATAACGAGGTGTGACGATGCCGGACATTACGCTCATCAACCCCCCGATCGGGCAGGATACGGGCAATCATCCACTCCCGTATAATTTGTGGCAACTTGCCAGTTTTGTGAAGTCACTTGAATTCACACCAGCACTACTTGATCTGAATTTCATCTGGAGAAAATGGGGGGCGAACTACGACACGCTGAAAGCCCGTGTATTGGACGTCGATTCTCCCATTGTCGGATTCACTTGTATGGGCAACAATTTCCCGACCGCCTTAGAGTTAGCCACTGATTTGAAAGAAACACGACCTGACGTTGTCGTCGTTTTTGGTGGCCCTCACGTTTCCCTAGTCGGAGACGCGGTTCTCCGCACCTATTCGTGTGTTGATTATGTTGTCGTTGGCGAAGGGGAGTTTACGCTCCGTGAAATGCTGGCCACCGACGTTCGTGATTGGCCTAACATTCCTGGAGTGCTTTCCAAAGGATGCTCGCTGACTCCTCGGGCACTGATGCCTACGCTCGACCTATTGCCTCCACTCGATCTCAGACTGCTCAATTGGGAAGGCTACCATACGCCCCTGCTCCGAGATCATTTTGCCTTTCCGCTGCTCGCCGGATCTGGGTGTCCATTTTCATGCACGTTTTGCTCAACATCCGTGATGTGGAAACGCCGTTTCCGCGTCAAATCTCCCACGCGGCTTGTGCGTGAAATGCAAGTATTGTTGGCAGAGACAGGCTGCCGGAAGTTTGATCTGGTGCATGACATTTTTACTGCCAACAAACGATACGTTGGCGAATTTTGTGCTGAGGTCACGGGAAAAGATCTCCGTTGGTTATGCTCCTCACGTATCGACAGCTTGGATGCCAATGAGGTCGCGCAGATGTCCTCGGCCGGGTGTGCTGGGATATTTTTCGGCGTCGAATCGGCCTCATCCACCGTTCAGCGCGCGATCGGCAAACGCCTCAAGGTGGAGCGTATACTTCCAACGTTAGACACATGCGTGCAGCAAGGAATCGACTGTGTCTGTTCCACCCTGTTTGGTCTTCCCCAGGAGACTTGGGAAGATATTTCCGCCACCGCGCAACTTTGCATCGATGCGCGATCATTGGGCGTAGGGCGTGCAAATATGCACATGCTCATGTCTTTACCTGGGACAGAGATCTACCGCACGGCAAAACTCGCGGATCAAATCGATGAACGCGATCTACGCCGATCAAGTCTGCCCATCGCATCACAGCGGGCGAAGGGTTGGATCGAGTGCCACCCGAACCTGTTTAGCGCCTTTCGCTGGGTAGAGCATGAATCCATTACTAAGGATGAAATGTATGACGTTATGTCGTGGGGTACTCACCTGGCGACGCATCCAGAATCGTTGGGGCACGTCCTGCGCCAGTGTCATGGGCAACTGCGTGAAGCGATCCACGCACTCTCACAATACTCCAATCCGACGACTGCTCCTACGATTGCCCTAGAGCGCGCCGCACAACAGGGGACGTTCGCGGGACTTCGACAGATCTTTCGTGAGGAACAACGCATTGCTACGATCTTGGCGGCATATCGAAGTAACAATCTCAGTGCTCAACGGCGGTTCGCATACTGGCTGTGTAGATCTGAGACAAAACGCGGCATCCTCTACGAGGTTGCTCCGGACGCTGTCACAATTAATATCTATGGACTGACTGAACGGGAATGGCATGAGTGGAACATCCCGGAGGACACGTCCATTCTCACAACCAACGACCTGGAACAATTGGGGCCTTGTTGGCCTGTAATGAAACCGGGTCAAGAACCGAGGAGTCACTATGCAATTCATTAGATCCGTTCGCATTATCCTGGAAAACCACTTCTATGTTGGCACGTGTGCCGATGCGCGGCGCCGTCCCTTAGAAGCGCCAAATCAAGGCAAACGGGGACACAAGAAATTAGCAGATGAGCGATATGACCAGCTTTCCAAAGAAGCCGGTATTGTCAATTCAGAGCTGACCAATGAAACGACATGACTGACGAACTCTTCGAAAGGGGTCATGCCATGGATGTTCCAATGCGCCGAGGGCGCCTGCTCGCAACGGCATATGCACATATTTACCAACCCACAGCGGATTTGCGTCTTGTGCGGCACTGCTTGACACGAGTTCGAGGCGCACATCTCGCACTCGGTTGTGGAACTGGTCGAGAGCTGGAACCGGCTCTCGAGGCGCGGCGAGCGGCAATCGGCATTGATTATTGGGAGGACATGCTGGACGTGGCACGGAGAAGATTCCTCGCACGTCATGCTGATCTCTTATCTCTGCAGTGCGCTGATTTTACTTCAGTCGAACTGCCACGACAGGTTGGATTGATCACGTGCCTATCCAATACATGGCCCATGATCCTGGAACGCAAGCATCGTAGGGCGATGTGGCAGCGCTGCTGCAGCAGTCTTGCGACCGGTGGACTAATGATGGTCGTTGTCGTGAACCAATATCCACCTGGAGTTCTGGAACGGCACATGGAGATCGATACCGATAGTGGAAAACTCGACTTCCATATCCGGTGGGAAGAAGATCGTGCCATGTCCCTGAGAACATACCATTTGGACTTATCCAGGCAGCAGGAGTCAGAAGTGCACACTATACCGACCGCCATTATCGCCCATACAGAAATGATCATTGATGCACAAAATGCGGGATTCCTGGTGGATGCCATCTTTGGGGATTACGATGAATCACCACTATCTGACTCCTCCCCATGGCAAGTGATCATATGCACAAAGGATGCATGAATCGAGTGCCCGCAAAAACGGCGCCATGGCAGCGTGGTTGCACTTTTATTAGCCACGGCTTCCTATTGGCACTTGGCATTGTGCTTGCGCAGCCTGCCGCTGGTGCTTCAGTGCGGGAATATCACCGCATTCTTCTGTCCGATCCGATCGATCTTGATCCAGCTAGAATCGAAGATGTGAATGCGCTACAAATAATGCTCCAAGCTGCCGAAGGTCTCGTCGAATTGGAGCACAATAATATCAGTCCGGCGATCGCTGAGCGATGGGAGATCTCTACGGATTTGAGGGAATATCAATTTCATCTCAATCCAAAGGCCCTGTTCAGTAATGGAGTCCGGATCACAGCAGATGATGTCGTGCATTCATTTCATTATCTACTTGGCGACAGCTCGTTGGTCTGGAGGGAGTTATCGGTTATCAGCGGGGCCACAGAGTATCACGAAGGAAAAAATGATACTGTGACCGGTATCGAAAAAATAGGTCCCCAGCTAGTCAAGTTTACGCTGGAGCGACCATTTTCCCCATTTTTGGAAATTATCGCAACGCCGCCGTTCGTTGTGCTTCCACAACAGAGTTTTAAGATATTGCATGAGAAAAAAGTAGCGCCGTTCGTCTCCTCAGGGCCCTATCAGCTAGTACACTACGAGAAAACACAATCGGTGCAGCTAGAGCGGAATCCGTACCACCGGGCTGCGGATCGCGTTTACTTCGATCGCATCGTTTACAACATAGTTCGCAATCCGTTGCTGGCAAAAGCGGGGTTTTTCGGAGGCCTTTACGCGGATATATGGCCAATTTTCATCCGCGATGTACCACTACAGTCACATGGCCATTTTGAGAGGATTCCAGCGTATTCGGCCGGCACCTGGTATCTTGAATTCAACCTCAACAATCCAAGCGTTGCCAATCTCGCATTGCGGCGTTTCATAGCATCAAATTTGGATCGACGCGCCTTTCTGCTCGAACTTCAATTACCCACACATTTTGCGGCCACTCGATTCATTCCCAGAGGTCTCGTGGGATATCGGGAGGCTGCAGCGAGTGCCGAGGTAGTAGACTGGCAGCACGAATTGGCGCAGGCCGGTTGTCTTCCTGAAAAGCCGTGCGTGGTCGAGTTGATTTATGAAAAAGATGTCAGTGCGGCCTTAGAAAAACTGTTTCGCCCCATCAGGGAGCAACATGCAGACAGGGTCCACATTATCCTGCAAAAGCTGGAGCGTCATGCGTGGTACCAGCGATTTATCACGGGTGCTTATGCAATGTTGTACATCGGAAATAACGCACGGTATTCCGACGCATATTCCATGCTAAATTATTTGATGATGGATCAGTATCACCCCGGACTTCAGAGAGAAGAAATCGGGCGACAATTGGAATTGGCATTCGAGACGAGCGACCGGGTGGTGCGGGGAAACCACTATGCACGTGTCGATGATCTGTTGTTACAGCAATATGCAGTGGTCCCCATCTACCATGGAGTCGTGCCCTATCTCTTTGTAAGAAAAGGTTATGTGGGACACAAAGTACCAATATTGGGACCGCATCACATCGTGATGAGCAACATCAGACAAAGTTCTCAGTAACATGAAAACTCTCAGCCTCAAGCACATATTTAGGTTATTCTTTTGTGGGTACACTCTTTCATGCCTCGTTGTCCTTGGAAGTTTCTATGTGCTGAATAACAAAGTTGAGGCGCAATTTCATAACGAAGCAGATTCGACAACGAACATTCTTGCCGAGCTGGTGAAGAACTCTTTGATCATCTCCGATTATCATGAAATCCAGCGCATCGGACAAACTATGGAAGAGTTACCAGAGATAGAGACTATAGAAATCGCTAATGTGTATGGAGACATTATCTACAGTGGGGCAGACTCGCATCTCCACGATGATGTTACATTCATCGTGGAGCGGGCGATTGCAGAGCGAACGGTTACGGGAGCTGTGACCAAATTGGGGCGAATTAGCGTAACTTATTCCTATCAAGCGTTACGAACAGTCTTTGAACGCCACGGCACCGTTATCGGCGCAATGTCTGCTTTGCTTTTGGCTGGTCTTCTTGTGATGTGGCTGGCGCTCTCCAAACTGCTCGTGCGTTTTATTTCGAACGTGCAAGACAGACTGCGCAAATTAGGACACGCAGAGCACACAGACAGCGCAGAGCATCAGCGAATCGCGGAATTCCAGACGATTTGGGACAGCCTGACTGGGGTATCCGACCGTCTCTTCGCACTAAGAGAGAGGCAACAACGGCAAGTTGAGCTTGAGACGGTGGCGCGAATAGCCGCCCAAGTCGCGCACGATATCCGGTCGCCGTTGACGGCGTTGCGGGTGGTGGCGGGGCATTTGGCGGAGGTGGGGGAAGAGAAACGGGTGATGATTCGGAATGCGGTGCAGCGGATTGACGATATTGCGAACGACTTGGCGGGGAAACAGACGGCGGTGGCAACGGGGGGACAGGACGCGGCGGAGACGGAACGGTGCTCCGTGCAGTTGCTCTCCAGCTTGGTCGAACCGTTGATCTCGGAGAAGCGGATTCAATTGCGCGCGCGGTTGGGAGTCGAGATTCAATGCACGTTGGACACCACGGCGTATGGATTGTTCGCGCAGCTGCAGCCGGTCGAATTCAAGCGGCTGCTGTCGAACCTGATCAACAACTCCGTCGAGGCGCTGAATGGTGCGGGCACCGTGACGGTCACGCTCGAGCACGTGGATGGTGTCCCGCAGATCGTCGTCGCGGACACGGGCCAAGGGATTCCGCCGGAGATCCTGCCGCGCCTGATGCAGCGCGGGGCCACGTTCGGCAAGGCCGGCGGCTCGGGGCTGGGACTGTTTCATGCGCGAACGACCGTCGAGCACTGGGGCGGGACGCTGGCGCTGGCTTCCACCGTGGGCCACGGCACGACGGTCACCGTGACACTGCCGCCCGCTGATGCACCGGCGTGGTTTGTTCCCCGCGTTGAGGTGCGGCCGCACAGCCACATTGTCGTCGTGGATGACGACGCGTCGATTCATCACCTCTGGGACGAACGCCTCGCGCCGCTGGCGTTGGACGAGCACTCCATCCAAGTACAGCACTTCTCTTCCGGTACGGAGGCGCAGGCGTGGCGTCAGGTGCAGGCCGCAGAAACGCTGCTGCTGCTCTGCGACTACGAACTGCTCGGCGAACCGAGCAACGGCCTGGACCTGATCCAGACCCTCGGCGTCGCACACCGGGCGATCTTAGTGACAAGTCATTATGAAGAACCGGCGATCCAAGCGCGGTGCGCCGCACTCGGCGTCCGCTTGATCCCCAAGGGCTTGGCCGGGCTGGTGCCGATCGCGGTGGCCGCGCCTCCGGCGGCGGCAGCAGTGGCCGCCGCGGCCGCCCCGCCACCGAGCAACGGTGCCGCATCCTCCGCCGAAGGCGGTTCTGCCAACGGCGGAGGCGCGCACGTCCTCGTCATCGACGATGACACCGGCATCCAGTTCGCGTGGGCGGCGGAGCAGCGGCGGCTGGGGATCGGACGGTTGGCGATCTATCCGTCGATGGACGCCTGTGCGGCCGCCGCGCCGGACTATGCGCAATTCGATTTCGCGTTCGTGGATAAAAACATCCCCAGCGACACCTGGCCGATCGCGCAAGTCATCACGCACTTGAAGGCCGCTGGCGTCAAGCGGGTGATCCTCGCGACCGGCGAAAATCGAATCCACACGCCCGACGATCCGATCTGGACGCTGGCCGATGGTGTGGAACCGATGAAAGTGCCGGAGGTGTTACCGGGGTGACGCGGGAGTGGGGGGCGCGGATGAGAGCAGTTGGGCTTCGAGTGCCGCAACGAGTTGTTGTTCTTCGGGGCTCCGGCCGTAGGGGCGCGCGCGGTCCAACCAGTGGCGGGCAACCGGGTAGTGCCCCTGGTCCAGCGCGACTTCGGCACGGGTGGCGGCGATGCTGAACCGATAGGGGGCGCCGGCGGGTTCTGCGGTGACCCAGGCCCAGACCTGTTCGAGGGTGCTCGCCGCCGCGTCCCATTCGCCCTGGCGTCGCTGGCACTCGCCGAGCAACTGATACACCGCATAGCGTTGGGCCTGGATTCCCTCCGCCCCAGAGGCGCGTTCCACCTGAATTTGCAAGCTCCGCAACAGACTGGCCGCTGCCGCCGCGGCGCCCTCCAACAAGTAAACGCGCGCCAGATTCACGGACATCCCCACAAGGCGGGGCACGTCATCCAACCGATAACAATACGGGACGCCGCGCTCGTACGCGTCCCGCGCCGCCGCATAATCCACCGTACCCATCCAGAGATTACCGAGCCCATTGTAGATCGTGGCGAGGAAGCGCACGTCTTGCAGTTCCTTGGCGACCCCCAACGCCGTTTCCAGACACGCCCGCGCGGGTGCGGTCCGGCCCAGCGCCCGATGAATTTCACCCAAGTAGTAGAGGCGCTGCGCCCGCCGCCAATCCACCGTCGCTGTGGCATTCCACTGGGCCAGTTCCACCTCAAAATGGGCTTGGGCGGCTGCAAGAGCGTTAATGGATCAGCAAACTACAGCCGGCGGCGGAGAGGGGCGAGGTCGCCGCGCCGCCGCTGCCGTCGACTTGGTTGCCGGCGAGGATCGCGCCGCTGCGGGTGGTGGGATCGACAGTGCCGGGGGTGGGGGATTCGATGGTGGGCGGAAGGGATGGCGTTGACGGACTGCCCCCGCCAAAGGCGGGTCTGCCTTCGGCGGAGGGGTCGGTGGGGGCGTTGTTCGTTAGGCTGTTGCCGTCGGCGGCGGAGGGGCCTTGAAGCTCGTTCAGCGACGTGCCATCACCGCTGAGGGCCTCCGGGCCGCCGGCGAAGACGCCGATGACGGCGCTGCCGCCGTCGTTACCGGCGCTGAGCGGGGTGGTTGCAGTGTCCGGTGTCGTCGGGATCTCGACCTCGAATCCAGATTCCGGACCCAACATCTCGACCGGCCCGGCGTCGGCATCGCCACCCACCACGCCACTCTCTGCCCCATTACTCCCGGCCATCGCCCCGCCGATCGGCGCGAGGATGACAGTCGTGGGGCTGAGGGGGGTCTCAATAATGTCTAAGAAAATTGACGGAAGGGTACTGAGTTGAAAATTGGTCAGTGTCTTATTTGCAAATGCAGAGCTAAGAATCAGAGCAAACTGCCGCTCAGACTCAATAGCAGACGAAGAGTCTTGTAAGCGGTCGCGACAAATGGCGAGACACGTTGTCTGCGGCAAATACTCTCCCACGGCTGCTATTGCCTCCAATTTCCATCTTTCTGTCCCAGCGGATTCATATGTGCATGATCCGCTTAATTTGGGCGAAGCCGCGTCAACGAGTTCCACTAATTCGATTGTCCCCGGCTTGGAGAGACACCACGCCGATGGGACCACGACATTAATCCCGTCAACCACATTGCCTGCGTTACACTTCTGATATTTCTCCGGCAATCCCTTCTCACCCATATGCGTACAACTTTTCCCGACAGTGAATTCCGCAGCCGTATCATGGTCCGCTGGAGCCGCAAACACCGTCGCCGCCACTGGTGCCTCACCTACACTGACCACGGCCTCCCCGGCAGTTGATTCGGCCACTTCCCCAATCGGATCCGTGGCCTCCATTTGGACGGGCACCTTCACCTCCGCAAACGTATTCGGCTCCACCACGACATTTGCGGTCTGCGGCGTTCCAAGCAAACCGGTATCGAGTTGCTGCAATGTGTTGTGGGTCACAGTCAGCACACTACCATCCAGCAACACGCCTTGTTGAAAGTGCCGCAACGTATTCCCCTGTTCCGCACCCCCACCCATCCGATGCCCATTCCCTTGCAGCACCACCCCCACTTGTCCGATGAATTGCGCCGCCGCGTTCGCTTGCAATACGGCCTCCGCGCCCGTTACGGCCGCAGACACCGCCGGAGCACCGTCGAACTGCGAACCGGTCACCTCGTGCCCCTCGCCTTGCAACTGCGCCCCGGTCGCGTACCCGTTCACAGTCACCGCACTCATGTGGGTCTGCGCGCCGCTGACACTGATGCCGATCGTCCCGTGCGGGGTCGGCGTGCCGGCGATGTAATCCCACAGGACTTGCACCTGATCGAGCAAGCTACCATTCTGTCCCACGCGCAGCCCGTGATCAAAATTGCGGATGGTCACCTGCTGCACCGTCGTGTTGCTCACTGGTTCCGCATCAATGCCGACCGTCTCCGGCCCGGCCGTCCCCGTCAGCGTACTCTCGACCACTGCGTGGCCGGAGCTCGACATCACAACGCCACGTTGTGCCCCGTCGAGCGCTGCCTGCTGCAACACGACCGGCTGACTCCCCTTCAACTCCACCAACGGCTTGTTCCCCAACAACGTCCCGCCTTTTACCGTCAGCCCATACACAATCAGCGGCACCCCACTCGCGTTGTCGATCACCAACGTGTCGTCCAACACCACCGGAGACTTCAGCGCAAAACAGATCGCGCGATACGTTTCTTTCAGATACAGCGCCTGCGTCTGCGCCGCCGTGAGCTTGGCCTTCACCCCCGCCAACCCCTTCGGATACACCGCCGTCACCACCCCCGGACACCCCCCACTCCCCTCCAACGTCACGGGCCCCCCAAAGGCACTCGGCATCGCCACCAACAACCCCACTACTCCCACCACACTCAACAGGACCTGTTGGCAAATATTTCTGAACGACTGCGGGTGACTGGGGGGGTATCGCCTCGGCCGCGCGGGCTGGGGCGCGGAAGCAAAGGGCTCTTGAAACCACTCGGACTGATCCGACAAGCAAGAAATTCGCGCGCCATCCCCCACTCTCAGGTCGCAGGGGAGACCCGCCCGCGCGGCCGAGGCGGTAGCCCCCCCAGGCAGGACCCGCACTCCGTAATCATTATTGCCAACAGCTCTAAAACTATTTCTCATCTCTCCGCTCCCCCGAACGGATGGCTTGCGCCCTCCTGAGTGAGCAAGGCCTATGCCACGCTGACCCACCGCGTCGAACCGCTGCGATATCCGCCGGATAGCCCTTGGCGGGCGGCAACCTCACACCGCCACTTCGGGTCATAACCCACCCGTTATCCGCCACATTCTCATTTTGGCAGTGCGTTTATCCCGACCGAAAACGCGCACATTTTCCCCACAATTTTTCTACGACACGTCCGATAACAATGAGTGCGGTGCTGCACAGCACAAAAATATTTTTGTCCTTGACGCAGCGCAATTTCGTCTTGCGCTGCGGCGCGTCGAGGTGTAGTCCACAGACACGATGTGCGGGAGAGGCCGATGGCCGAGAACACCACAGCAACACGCGGGTCCGAGGGTGGAAGCACACCCCGCAACCAGCACCCAGCACGGATTTGCGGTGCCGTGCTGTTGTGGCTCTGGGCTGCCGCCTGCGGTGGGGGCCCTAGCGGACTCGACCTCGCCAACGAACAAGGCGACACCAACGTTCCACGGCTGACTCCGATTGCCTCGACCAATCTCACGCCTTCCGTCACCCCCCCTGTATCTAATGATACGCCGCTCACCGCCGCCGCGTTGCGGGAACAATGGCTCTCGCCGGACCAGTACAGCGGCGTGGTGGTCGTGCAGTTTGCCGACGGGACCGATGTGCGGCTGCACGCCGGCGAATGGCGCACCGCGCAAGGCGCCGCGTTAGCAGGCTTCGCGTCGTTTCGTTCCCAATTTCCGGACGTCGCCATCGCCCCCGCGCTCGACTTCGATGACACGATGTGGGCGCGCATTGAGGCCCGCGCCCAGCGCGAAGGCCTGACGCTGCACGATTGGCGGCGGACCTTCGTGGTGTGGGTTGCAGATCCCGGTCGGGCGAAGCAATTGCTGACATGGTTGGAGGGACAGGCACAGGTGGAACGGGCGGAACCTGTGCCGAAGCGCCGCCCAGCCGGGGTCAGTACTCCTGATCTCACTAGTGGACAAAGTTACATCTCAAATAACCCAGGAGGACTCAATATCGTCGCGGCTTGGCAACAAGGTGTAACAGGGAAAAACCAGACGATCATCGATTACGAAGACCTTTGGAATTATGATCATGAGGATCTCCCCGTAGACATTCAAAACACTCCACTCAGTTCGAATACAGGCGTCTCCGGTAATCATGGCACGGCCGTACTGGGTATTATCGCGGCAAAAGATAATAGCCTGGGAGCAGCTGGTATAGCTACGACTGCCAATATTCGAACGTTATCTGATGAGGGGGAATCCACAGAAGATCCATTTGCTGGTCTTCACTACTTTCTCCAGCAGTATAGTTTGGGTTTTAGTGTAGGGGGACAAGTGCTAGTGGACGAGGCAGCTGGCATGGGTCCGCTGGAGTTTATTTCGACTGCCGTCGGGTCAGTGAAGGATCTCATCGAATTGGGGACCGTTGTGGTATCGACGGCTGGCAACGCCAGTCTCAACATCGATCCATATCTCATTGATGACCTCGGCACTATCCTCGTCGGCGCATCTGAAGGACCCAGCCTCAAAAAGGCTGCCTTCAGCAACTGTGGTAAACGTGTCAACGTCTTCGCGTGGGGCGCGGGCGTCGTAACGACCGGGTACGGCGACTATGGCTTCAGTGAACTGGCCCGCGTCGACGGCTATGGCTTCTGCATTCCCTGGGAGTGGACGCAACCGGAGAATGCTGGGCTACTCGCGCAGGTCTGCCCCATCGTCCCGAGCTTCTGCCAGGGCCAGGGAGAAATTAAGGTCACGAAGGACTTCTACTGCCCCGCTGCCTACACGATGATCCCCAGCGCCGGCGTGCAGACCGGCTACCAGGGCAACCATTTCTGGTACGACGATGACCCCGCGACGCTGGAACTCACCGGCGAGAACCTGACCGATCCGAACAAGTGGTACACCAATCACTTCGGCGGGACCTCGGCGGCGACGGCGATCATCGGCGGCGTCGCGGCGTTGTTGCAAGAATACACGCAGCAGCTCTATCAGGATCAAATCGAATCGTGGGAATACGCCTATCTCGACTCGTGGCAGATGCGGGACCTGCTGACCCAAGCGGGCACGCCGCAGAGTGACGACGGCTGCCCCATCGGCGTGCAACCGGACGTCGGCAAGGCGATGCAGCTATTAAAAGACGGCGTGGTCACGCCGACGATCAAGCCGTTCACCAACCCCGGGAGTCTCGGTGCGGCGCACGTCTGCGTCGACAATTACCTCGCCGACCCGAGCGGCTTCGACCCGACCACCGACTGCCCCAACAGCTATCAACCGCTCGCGAAGCGGATGGACCTGGACGGCGACGGCCGCGCCGACCTGATCGCGTGGACGCGGCAGCACCAATGGTGGATCGACTTGAGTGGCACGCCATCCCCGAACAGCGATGACGGCTTCGGCGCCTGGGATCTGACGCTGACGCCGCCGAGCGTCAGCACGGCGGCGAGCGGCCCCAGCCGGCTCTTCCCGGTCGTGGCCGATTACGACGCCGACGGCCGCGCCGACCTCGCCCTCTACAACACCGACACCGGCGTGCTCCAAATCAAACGCACAACGGACGCGCTGCTGGAGACCGGGACCTTCGGCGTTTGGGACGCGACCCGCGACTACAGTGCCGACCCGCAATGGCAGGCCCAGAGCCGCCCGTTCGTCGGCGACTTCAACGGACCGTACGCCGCCGATTACGTGATCCACGGCCCGGATGCGAACGGCGCATATCACGCCGGCCGCGCGGTCGACTTCGGCCTCGTCACGCCCGATGGCCAGTGGTTGCTCGACTATGGCCAAGGCACGCTCGACAGCTATGGCGCGTTCGATCAAGCGCTCACGGTGTTGAGCCCCGCCCAATTGCAACAGGCCCCCGGCTGGGCCTATGTCCCGCTCCCCCACGTGAACACCTTCGGCGTGCCGGAGCCGCCGCTCGACGTGGCCTACCTCGTCCCGGACGGCTTCGCCGACAGTCAGACCCTCTATTATGTCGGCCCGCCGTTTCAATACGACGGCGTCGCCGCGGTCACCCCCGCCGACCTCACGCCGATCGAAGGCCTGGTCCCGCTCGGCGCGCATCAACTGATCCCGGCCCAGTACGACGCCTCCCCCACCGCGCAATCGGTCCTCGGCTGTCGCGCCCCGAAGGCCCCGTGGAGCCTCTGGGACTGGACCGCCTTCGCCTGGCAACCGCTGCAACCGACCCAAGGCCTCGGCAACGCGGACTGCCACGCGATCCCCGCCGACTATGACGGCGACGGCCACGACGACCGTGCGGTGCTCTGCCACCACGGCGAGTGGCGGATTGCCTACACCGCGGACGACTATCCACTCGACCCACAAGATGGCCTGCGCCACATCCCGCTCGGCCTCGCCGGCCCCGCGCTCCCCGGCCAGATCTACCCCGGCGGCGTCGCCCTCGACACCATCGACGCGATCTACAGTCAATATCACTACAACTGCCCCCCCGACGCTTCCGCCGAAGGCGGACCCGCCTCTGGCGGGGGCGAACCCTGCACCCTCTTCACCCTCACCCCCGCCCCCATCGGCCCCCACTTCGCCGACTGCCTCGCCACCTGGGCCCATCATCCGACGGCGTGTTTGCAGTATTAAAGGACTACGCATGCTGCGTCCCTGTCCGCCGATTCACATTCCACAATCCGGATTGTGGAACACTTGCAGTGCGCGCACGCGCTGTCGCTGCACGGAAAATCAAGCAGATACGACCACGCTTTTGTTGGCACGGGGTGTGCTTATAGCAATGCAGAGTGATGAGAAAAGGACCTCGGGGGACGTGGAAGGAAAACGGCGATAGATCTCAGGACGCAAACGATTCTCGTGCCTCCGTGGGCGAAAGGCCGATGCCATGGAACCTGAATTATTACTTCTCGTTATTCTGATCGTCAGTGTCCTCTGCTTGTCGCTTGAGCGAAAAATCGCTTGGTTTCTGCATATCAACGGCATCTGTCTGATCATCCTTTGTGGTGTATTGCTCGCAGCCTTGGGATTCGTTCCTCACCAGCACGCATTGTACGATTTCTTTAGCGGCACGTTGGTCCCCCTTGCGATTGCATTGCTCATTATGTCGTTGGATATTCGTCTACTCACCAAGCTACCAAGGAAATTCTTGGCAATCTATGCGATCGGTATTGTTGCCTCCATGAGTGGAGCACTGGTCGCGGCTCTGATATTCCGCGATCTGGGCCTTGATGCGGCCAAGTTGGCAGCACAGCTCGGGGCAAGCTATATCGGAGGTGGGGAAAATGCTGTGGCTATGCAAAAAATCTTCAATATTCCCCTCCCCCTATTTGTCGGGACTTTTGCCGTTGATAATGTCCTGACTAGCTTGTGGATGCTGCTGATGATCTTCTTCATCGGGCCATATCGTGTGCAATCGGAATTTGTTGGCGTAATCGAAAAACCGCCACCACCAATGTTCACGATTATTGAGATTCTTTCTCTCATCTTCTGCGCGATTGGGGTCGTGTGGATTGCACAGTTCCTTTCTACACGGATTGGGCTGTTGCATACCTTACTGTACGTGAGTCTCTTGTCCATACTTGCTGGGCAGATGGGTTGGGTTCGTCGGCTGTCACAATCCGCTTACTTGCTTGGCGTCCTCTTGTTTCTCCCGTTTTTCTTTGCCATTGGTGCCCACAGCGATTTTGCAGCCATTGCTCGATTGCCTGCGGCCGTATTGGCCATGCCGCCCATCGTCGTCGGGGTTCATGGATTGATCATGGTGATCTGTGGAAAATTTTTGCGCATCCCACGGCATTATCTCGCTGTCGCCTCTCAATCCTTGATTGGGGGTCCCTCGACAGCCGTTGCTGTTGCACAAGCCAGAGAGTGGCACGAGGGTGTGCCGATTGCCGTCATCGCCGGTGTGGGCGGCTATGCCATCGCCAATTTTATTGGTGTGCTCATTTATCGCCTCGCCGCAGCCATGTGCACCTGAGAGAGTTGTCATGATGCCGATTCTACAACATTGGCGCACAGTACCGATCGTTCCGACGTATCCTTCACTCACACCCTGCTGTGTGCAAGATTTGAAGATGCACGCGGCACCCACGCGGCTTGCAGAAACATCGACCTTATGCCTGGCACGAACCTATTACCACATGGGACTCGTTGAAACCTCTTCCACCGTCTTTGCCCGCCAAAGCGTGGCACAGCGTCTGTCGAAGTTGCAGCAATACTTGCCGGCTGGATTTGGGGTACTTGTGTTCGATGCATTTCGCACCCATGCTACCCAAGTCGCACTTTTCCATCATCTCCGCGAGAAAATACGAGACACTCACCCCACATGGAACGCCACACAACTCGATGAGGAAACAGTGCGATACGTAGCGCATCCGGAAATGAGTCGATATCCTGTCTTGCCCCACAACAGTGGCGGAGCCATTGATCTCACACTGACTTTCCAAGATACACCGCTCGATATGGGCACCAATTTTGACGAGCCTTCGCTAGTGTCCGCAATGGCCTATTTTGAAGGAGAGTATGACCCATCCCTTGGCATTCCCGGGACACGTTGGATCACCGCTCGTGAACACCGTCGATTGCTTTTCCACGCCATGGTGCATCTCGGTTTTACGAGTAACCCGAAAGAGTGGTGGCACTTCGATGTAGGAGATTGTCTTTGGGCACGCGTGTTCTCAAGTGAATGGTATTATCCCTCTATGGAAAATGAAATGGATCGGATATGAGGATCCCTGTCGATCCGCAGTTAAATGTGCGCAACGGATCCTCTCCCATCCATCGGCGCATTATTTATACGTGTGTCTGTTGCATGGTGGGGATTGGTATCATAGCGATGTTTGTCGCAAGAATAGTTCTCGAGTCGTGGATCGATCAAACGACCTTACCATCAGTATTTCTGTTGTTTGCCGTGTTTGTCTCCGTCCTGATTACGATCACAACTCTTGTATTATACGCGGCACTGAATTCCACGATCAGACCATTATGGACATTGATCCATTGGGCACATCACACTACCACTGCCGATCCTGTCCCGGTGCCGTCTTTTGGTCCGAAGGAAATTCAGGACATTTACGATATTGTCAATACAGTGCTGGCCAAGTTACGCAAGACGCAATCCTGTCTCGTCGAATCCGAAAAAGAAACGGCCTATCGAAATGTCTGTCACCAAGTGGCCCACGATATTCGCTCGCCGTTGACGGCGTTGCGGGTGGTGGCGGGGTATTTGGCGGAGGTGGGGGAAGAGAAGCGGGTGATGATTCGGAATGCGGTGCAGCGGATTGAAGACATCGCGAATGACTTGGCGGGGAAAAAGGTGCCGGCCGCGACGGGGGGCATTTCGTCGGAGACGGACGGGGTGTCGGTCCAACTCCTCTCCAGCTTGATCGAGCCGTTGATCTCGGAGAAGCGGATTCAATCTCGATCGCGGTTAGGGATCGAGATCCAGTGCACGCTGGATGCCTCCGCGTATGGGCTCTTCGCGCGCGTGCAACCGGTCGAGTGCAAGCGGCTGCTCTCGAACCTGATCAACAACGCGGTCGAGGCAATGGATGGCACGGGCACGGTGACGGTCACATTGGGGCAGGCCGATGACGCCTCGCAGATCGTCGTGGCGGACACGGGCCACGGGATTCCGCCGGACGTGTTGCCGCGGCTGATGCAGCGCGGGGCCACGTTCGGCAAGGCCGGGGGGTCGGGGCTGGGACTGTTTCATGCACGGACGACCGTCGAGCGCTGGGGCGGGACGCTGGCGTTGGCCTCGACGGTGGGCCACGGGACCACGGTCACCGTGACATTGCCGCCGGCCGACGCGCCGGCGTGGTTCGTCGCCCGGGTCGTGATCCCGCCGCGGAGTCGGATCGTGGTCGTCGATGACGACGCGTCGATTCACCACCTCTGGGACGAACGCTTCGCGGCGTTGGCACTGGCGCAACACGCGATCCAAGTGCAGCACTGCTCCTCCGGTACGGAAGCACAGCGATGGTGCCGAGCGCAGCCGTTGGATCACATGCTGCTGCTCTGTGACTACGAACTGATCGGCGAACCGAACAACGGCTTGGATTTGATTCACGCGCTCGGCGTCGCTGCACGCGCCATCCTGGTCACCAGTCATTACGAAGAACCCGCGCTCCAGGCCCGGTGCGCCGCGCTCGGTGTCCGCTTGATCCCGAAGGGCTTGGCGGGGTTGGTGCCGATCGCCGTGGCCGTTCCGCTGGCGGCCCCAGACCCCGCGCCCGCGCCAACTCCGCAATCTAACGCCGGTTCGTCTATCGACGTTCAGCATGGCCTGCTGGCAGCAGGCCATGCGGCGGGTGTGCCAGCACCGACCGCGGCGGTGCCCGCCCTGCCGCCGCACAACGGCTCGGCCACTTCCGCCGAAGGCGGATCCGCCAACGGCGGAGGCGCGCACGTGTTGGTGATCGACGACGACACCGGCATCCAGTTCGCGTGGGAGGCGGAGCGGCAGCGGTTGGGGATCGGGCGGTTGGCGATTTATCCGTCGATGGATGCCTGCGCGGCCGCGGCGCCGGATTACGCGCAGTTCGACTTCGCGTTCGTAGATAAGAACATTCCCAGCAGCACCTGGCAGATCGCGCAAGTCATCACGCACTTGAAGGCCGCGGGCGTGAAGCGCGTGATTCTCGCGACGGGCGAAAACCAAATCCACACCCCCGATGACCCGATCTGGACGCTGGCCGACGGCGTGGAACCGCTGAAGGTGCCGGAGGGGTTGCCACGGTGAGGGGCGGCACGCCCCGAGGTACGCCCACCCCCGCCCCACGGCTTTCGCCCTTGACGCGCGTACAGCAGTGGACTAAATGGCCCGACATGGCTCACGGCCTCGCAGCCAGTCCCGATGCGGCCCGCACGGTTGCCGCTGCGCGACCGCTTCACCCTTGGCACCCTCTTCACCCTCACCCCCGCCCCCATCGGCCCAGAAAAAGCGCCCCCGCCGAAGGCGGGTCCGCCTGCGGCGGAGACTGCCTCGC
>JACQUX010000002.1 GCA_016210045.1 Deltaproteobacteria bacterium
AACCGATCTTGATCCATGATCCGCTGATGATTCCTTCGGGTCGATCAGAAAAGAGCAGACAGGCCGCGCGCTTGAGTCCATGCGATTCGACTAATTCCAAGTTATCCAGCAGGACCTCCCGGCTGTCCTTTAATATGGCAGGATCCATGCGCCCGCTTTGCTTGGCTTTTTGTTTGAAGAGTTTCAGGGCTTCCGCACTGCAATTTTTCTGCTTAAAGGAGGGCTCCAATACGCCATCCCACTGCTTGCCCTGTTTACGCAAAATAAAGCGATCGAGCGCGGCTCCCTTAAGAGCCTGATTGGTACTGCCGCTCCGGTAATAATAGTCCCCCTTGTAGCTGATGGGGTTTGGATAGGCCGGAACAACAATTTCTAGACACTCCTTGCCAGCGGATTTGCGCAGGTTGACATCGACCATAATGCCGAGCAGATCGCGCACTTTGTTTGGAAGGACTTCCAGCAATTCCTTGGCGTTCTTTATCCCGACAATCTGGTTCTTATCGTTTCTGCCAATCGTCAGCTTGCCACCCTCGGCATTGGCGAACCCGCATATCCATTTCAGATATTCATCGCGCCAGGATTCCTTCCATTCTTTATTTTGACTTTCCTTGGGCATAGGTGACTTATTACCTTTTTTAGCAGTGCTGCTAAATATTTCTTTTTATACAAGCGATGCCCGTTCACTGGATGGCGATGGGTTGTAATTTCCCCCTCCTTCCCAATTCTTCAGCGTACCTGCCGACACCCCAGAAAAATGGGTTCCCTCATTTGATCCCGCAGGAACGACAACAGGCCCCTGCTGGGGCCCGTTGTGTTTGCGGAGAGGGAGGGATTCCCTCCGGTCAATCCGCCGGCGGCGGATTGCCTCCGGGCCGGCCCTCGCGGCCACCCGCTCACGCGGGTCCCCGGCCGCTCCGGGCTTCGAATCCCTCCCCAGGGTACGAAACGGTCCACTGGACCGTTTCGGCATTGCATACCGCAAACACAACAGGCCCCTGCTGGGGCCCGTTGTGTTTGCGGAGAGGGAGGGATTCGAACCCTCGGTCCCTGTTTAGGGGACAACTGCTTAGCAGGCAGCTGGAATCGGCCGCTCTCCCACCTCTCCGAATTGTCTATTCCTGCGCGCGCCTCCGACTGTGAGGAAGAAATTCTGCCTCGAGGGCTCGCAAATCGGGGCAGGAAAATCATGTGGCATCTGGGAAGTCAAGCGGTTCGCTTATTCGGTCCAGGCCACCGTGTCGCGGACATCCTCGCCCTCCCGCAGATGGGTTGTGATTTGCATTTGCTCCCGTGTCGGAAATTCGACGACCGGGTTTAGCGCCCAGCTGTGTGGCGCGCGATAAATCGCTTCCGCCTTCATCGGCGCACGGTAGACCCGCTGCGGGCGTTCGCCTTTCGTGGACACGCGCAGCGCATCGCCATTGGCGTGGCGACAGACGATCCATTGTCCGCCGGGAGAGAGCGTCGGGGACTCGCACGCCGCGAACGGTGTGACTTGCGCCGTCTTCAAGTCGTATCGAATCGTGCTGACGTCCACATGGCGTGTCCGCGCATTCATAGCGACGTGATCGGCGACGATGGCGTGCAATGAAGGGAGCAGCTCCAAGCTGCCGCCCCAAAGACTATCGGGCAGCCGTATCGGTTTACCCTTCGCGATCGAGAGCCACTGCTGGCCGTCGCATAGATCCCCACCACACTGCGTGACGAAACTCACGATCGCGGCCATTCCGTTGGCCGTGGCTTGTACGGTGCATTCGATTGCGGCTCCGACGTAGTCGACCAATTGACCGCATCGTCGCGGCGGCAATCGCCAACGACGCGCCCCGAGCGAGTTCCCTTCGTGTCGCGCCGTATGAATGATCATTTCTCCCGACTGATACGCATGTGCCGTTGCGTGGACGGCACTACTGCCGAGTACGATGCAAACGAGACAGCCGACGCGGCGTCCCGTCGCACCGCTCACTGCGCGCTGCGTGAGCCGCATTTTTTCGAACAGCCACGGAGCGCCAATCGTTACCCACAAGATGGCCGCAAAATACATCCACGCCGATTGAGGAAAGCGCATCAGCAGCGGCAGCAGCACGCCATAGCCGACGAGCGCGCACCATCCGCGTTGCCGCACTGCATCGGCGATGGTGAAGTGTACCCAGTGCGTGTTGAAAATGGCGCCGACGCACGCGCCACAATAAATGATGAATGCAAAGATCGCCCATTGCAGCGGAATTCCGACAGAGCCGAAGGCGAGCAGTGGGGCGGCCAACACCGCAGCGACGGCAAGACATCCGAGGACTTTTCCAGGCCATCCGATCGTCGTGTTCCAGGCTTGGAGTTTGGGCATAACGCGAATCACCACCCAAAGTCCCAGACCGCCCAGTGCATAGCCGCCGATGATATCCATCGGATAGTGGAGGCCGAGATAGATCCTGGATAGGCCGATCAATACGATGCCGCCGACCGCGAGCGCTGTCACGGTCCTGCGCCGCACACACCAGGCAAGCGTGCCGAGCGTCATGACCGCGTTAATCGCATGTCCCGAGGGAAAACTGAACCCATGTTCCGGAACGATCGCAAGTACATCCGCAGAGGCCTGAAACGGCCGCGGGAGCGCGATCAGCGCCTTGAGCCACAAACTGCCGATATATTGCGTCAGGAGATTGCCCAGCAACAGCGCAATGCCGACACGATAAGAAATTGTCCACAACACGAGCGCGGTCAAGAGTACGACGCCGGAAAAAGAGCCGAAATAGGTGATGATCTGAAAAAAAAGATCCGCGTGGGGATGGAGGTGATGCTGAATCCAGATAATGAAAGTCGTTTGCATCGCCATAAGGTTAGGGGAGTGGAATTGTCATCTGGGCGCCGACGTTGCCATCCACAGGGTTGATGACGGGGGCGATGTCGAATTTGGGCTGTGGTCGCCGGAAAAGCGTCGCAATACCGTAGCCGACGTTGGCTGCGCCGCCGGCGAGGAGTAGCCCGCCGGCCGTGTTGTCGCGATCGCGCAATGCCGTAGCGCCGAGCGCCGTTTGCAGGCCGCCGAAGAGAATCCCAGCCACGCCGCACGCGATACTGATGCCACGCGCCTCGCGATTCATGGGGTTATTCGGCCAGTGCGTATTCACGGCATTGATGGGAATGGGGAGTGCAAGGCCAACATGCAAGGTGATGGCCAGCGCCTTCAATCCGCTTAAGTCATGCGAGGCCAGTGACGAGGAGGGAATCCCGACCAACAAGAGCCATGTGAGATACAAATGGACTCGTTTGCGCATTCGTTACCTCCATCGTCGCGCAATCAACTCGCGCATCCGTTTATGCCGCCGCCCTGATTCGCAACCGAACACTTTACGACATTCATACGGCTTGACCGGATGGATCCGACATTTGCCCGTTTCGAAAAAAATGCACTCCGTTGTGCCTGGCTTGGTGCGTGGCGCCAACGCCACACCGTCCGGGACGGCATGTGCCGTGAGATAATCGTGTTCCAATGTATACCGCGAGATGCCGAGATACGCCGCCGCTCCGTCGATCTCTTCAGGGACAAACCAACCCGGCTCATGTTGGCAGAGCGACTGACAGGCGGCACACGCGCACGATCGTGCCATGAAAGTTCCAATTACTGATGGTGTTTGTCGGCCTTTTCCGGAAGCGGTGCGGCGTCGTGGGCATGCTCGGCCGGTTCCATAGGGAGTGTTGCATTGGATGCGGGTGCTGCGGGGGCTGCCGGCTGTGTGGCCGATGCCGGTGCGGGTGGCGTCGTCGTACCTTCAGTCGCCGGACGTGCTGTTGGCTGACTGGCGGGCGTCGGAGCCGGACCGCGCTCGCACGCCGCAACCACTGTGATTACTGCCGCTACCACTACGCCACTGAGTACCCGTGCATCCATAGACCCCCCTTTGTGGCGTCCGCTCTACACAGATCACCGCACGGCGTCAAGAAGCGGACGGCGTCACCATCGGGGGCCCGCAGGCTGCCGCTGGTGACTACTCGTAACGTGAGATTCCGACGGCAGCCTGCAATACCCCCGCACCCCGCGCCGCTCGTGGGCCAAGCCCGTCGATCGGCTTAAATCCGATGTGCTGCGGACAACGGTTTTTCCTTGCCCCACGCGGCTGATTTTCTATAAGAGCGCTCCATCAAAGCCGACGTAGCTCAGGGGTAGAGCAGCTGCTTCGTAAGCAGCGGGTCGGGGGTTCGATTCCCTTCGTCGGCTCACAACAGCCGCCTTCCATTTGGGAGGCGGCTGTTGTGTTTCGAATGGGATCGATCTCGACGACAGGCGCCCGGGGACCCGCCCGCCGTCGGCGGGTGGGTGGGCGCCTTAGTACCCGCAGTCCGCCCAAGGCGGAGAGGGTATTCCCTTCGTCGGCTCACCACAGCCGCTGCCCATAGAGAGATGATTACCAATTCGTTGTTCGCAATAAGGCGATCCATCGTAGGCCTAACCAAATCAGGATCAGGTAACAGAGTAGTACTGCCCAAATTGTTGGCAGGAACTTCCATTGTCGTTTTTGTAATAGATGACCATGCCACCGCGCTAACAGTATGAAGCAGCAATGGATTGCACCGACAACGCTCTGCAGGCCAACGAATAAGAACCAAATCAAGATATCGTCGCTATGCAGCGCCGGTAATTCTTCGAACCCAGCAGCAATCAAAAACATCGCAAGTGTAAATTGAGCGATCACGTAAAGTGCGCGTGGTGCCTTACCGATTCCCTTGAGTGCGTACCAAATAAAGCTTCCAGCCACGCATGGAATGAAGAGAATCGCACTCCGGATTGTCATGGCCTGAATCTGTTCGGAGTGTGACGTCGCGAGAAATGGATCAAAACGCCAGCGATCGAACTTCTCAAAAATATATAGAGTGACTGACGTATTCAATATGGTGAACGGAAGGATCGCGTCGCTATACGTCCAGCGTCGGATTTTTTGTGTGAGTAATAATTGCATGCTGTTTCGTTTCGTGGAGAAAGGTCTAATTCCTGTGTCCGCGCAGCGTGGGATCAGTTACGTCAACCGCTCCACCACATCCCGCGCCTGCGGGAATTGGCGCAGCAACGCTTCACGTTCTCCCATTTCAAAGTCGGCGAAGTCGAAACCGGGGGCCACGGTGCAGCCGACGAAGCTGAAACGGCTGCCGGGTGCGGGATAGGCGCCGAACCAGTGGCCGGCGGGGACTACGTGCTGCACGCACTGGCCGGCCAGCACGTCGTGACCGAGCAACGTCTCCGTCGTGCGGCCATCGGGGCGAATCTCCACGACCACTAACGGATCGCCGAGATAGAAGTGCCACAGCTCATCGGCCGTGATGCGATGCAATTGCGAACGTTTCCCCTCGGGGAGAAGAAAATAGATCGCGGTGGAAAAACTGCGATCTCCGCTAAATCGTTTCGGGAGTGCCGCCTGGGGGATCGTTCCGCCATCGCGAAACGTCTCGCGAAAGAAACCTCCTTCAGGATGCGGTTGCAGTTGAAAGTGCTGAATCAGTGCCTCGGCCGTGCATCGTGTCGTCATTGAGGCCTCCTCGTGAGTTGGATGCCGACCTAGCAGACGAGCTGTCTTGATGGAAGTGGATCTCAACAGTGTGACTAAAACATGCCCCATCGCAATGCCGTGAGCATTGGCCATGCGGCGTCGTCGATCAGGCAGACGCAAAGTGCCGCAGTGCGGGCGAGATGCAGCCATCGCGTGGGTGTGTGGTCGCTGCTGAAGGCGTGCTCATGGTGGTGTCCACAGCCGCCGGGGAGTGCGCGTTCGATCGCGCGATCGATCCCCGTCATCAGCGCAATGAAGGCGCCGGCGAGCAACGCGTCGCCGTATGCATGTTGAAATTCGGGATGCGCGGGATTGAACCCGGCTTGGACCATTTCCATGCCGGCGATGCCGAGCGCCGAGCTCATCACGACCATCCCGGGGTGGGGCAACCAACGCCGCCGCCACGCGGCTTGGGTCGCAGTCGGTGCATGCCGGATGGCCCGCGCGCGCACGGTTTCCAGACCGAAGACCAATGCGCACAACGTGCCGTAGCTGCCGAGAAACAGTGCCGGATGGGCGTCGATTGCCCCCTGCACGCGCCCGATTACGTCAGCAAGCGCCGGGATCTCGATCGCCGCCAGCCGATCAGTGACGACCTCGCCGCCAACCGTCGTCGCCGTGGCGACGCCAGTCAGCCCCGCCAGAAGCGGAGCCAAACGACGAGCCGGGGACGTCGCCGGCACTCGTTCCCGAGACGCCGCAGCACGTCGCTTGCCCACCTGCGCCGTCGGCCTCGCAATGCCTGAATAAGAATGCGCTGGCCGTATCGGTCTATACAGATGATGAGTTTTTGTCGTCTGTTTCATTTGGGCAACCGTTGTTGCCCATAACTAACATGCGGCACCGATGTCAAACACGGCGTGGTGTTTTTATTAGATATGTCTGCGCGCCACTTATTGTGCGGTGATCCGTTCCGCCCCATCCATGAACGGACGCAACGCCGGCGGGATGACGATACTGCCATCGGCCTGCTGGTAGTTTTCTAAGATGGCGATGAGCGTGCGACCGACGGCAAGGCCGGAGCCATTCAGCGTGTGGACAAACTGTGGCTTCTTCTCCGTCCCTTTGAAACGGATCTTGGCGCGGCGTGCTTGGAAGTCGAGGCAGTTGCTGCACGAAGAAATTTCGCGATAGGCGTTTTGCCCCGGCAGCCAGACTTCCAAATCGTAGGTCTTGGCCGCCGCGAAGCCGAGGTCGCCGGAACAGAGTTGCACCACGCGATATGCCAGACCGAGTCGCTGCAAGACCGTTTCCGCGCACGTCGTCATCCGTTCCAATTCCGCGTCGGACTGCTCCGGATGGCACAGCGAGACCAGTTCCACTTTATTGAATTGATGTTGGCGAATCAGTCCGCGCAAATCTTTGCCGTACGAACCCGCCTCGCTGCGAAAACACGGGGTGTACGCAGTAAACCGATAGGGGAGGGCCTCGGCTGCGACTGTTTCTTCGGCGAAGATGTTGGTCAGCGGCACTTCCGCCGTTGGGATGAGATAATATCCGTCCGTGGTCTTAAAGAGATCGGCTTCGAACTTCGGCAACTGGCCCGTGCCCGTCATCGTCTTGGCATTCACGAGCAACGGAGGGAGGATTTCGGTATAGCCGTGTTCGCGGGTTTGCAGATCGAGCATGAAGTTGATCAACGCGCGTTCCAACCGCGCGCCGGCGCCGCGATACAGCGTGAAGCGGGCGCCGGCCAATTTCGCGCCGCGCGTAAAATCGAGCATTCCCAAGCCTTCGCCGAGCGCCACATGATCGCGGGCCGGGAACGCCAACGTAGGCGGCGTGCCCCAAGTGCGGATCACGGGATTGTCGGCGCTCGAATGGCCGAGCGGTGTCGTGGGGTGTAAGCGATTTGGAAGCACTAGGAGTGCGGCCTCGAGGGCCGCTTCAGCTTCGGCCTGCCCGACCTGGGCCGTTTTCAATTGCGCGGCCACCGTCTGCATTTCGGCGAGTAGTGCGGACGCATCTTCTCCGGCGCGCTTTTGTCGTGCGATCGCCTCCGAGGCCTGGTTTTGCCGATTGCGCAGTCCGTCGAATTCCGTTTGCAGCGCCTTGCGGCGTTGGTTCAGCTGCTCTAACGCGGCGAAATCGATTTCGGTGCCTCGGGCGAGACAGCACGCCCGGACATCATCCAGATGCGCAAAGAGGAATTGAGGGTCGAGCATGTCTGCTATCGCTTCGCCAATTCCGCATCGATGATCTTTTTGAAATCATCGAACGGGCGCGCGCCGCTCAGCGGAATACCGTTCACGAAAAACGATGGCGTGCCGCTGACACCAACGGCTTGCGCGGCCTCCATGTCATCGTGGATCTGCTTCGTAAATTTCCCGCTGCCGAGGCATGCGTCAAACTTCGCGCCGTCGAGTCCTACGGTCTTCGCATATTCTTTCAGTTTCGGCTCGGAGAGGTCTTGCTGCTGTTCGAACAGCACGGTGTTCATCTCCCAATATTTTCCCTGTTCGTTCGCGCAATGCGCTGCTTCGTGCGCCTTGAAGGCCTTGTCGTGGAACGAGAGCGGGAAGTCGCGGAAGGTGTAACGGACTTTGTCGCCGTAGGTCTCTAACACCTTTTTCACGGTGGCACGGGACCGGCCGCAGAACGGGCATTGATAATCGGAAAATTCAACGATTTGGATCGGGGCCTTCTCCGGTCCCTTGCTGGGCGATTTCCCGGCATCGATCTTCACGCGCGGCGGTTCGATGTAGGTCTTGATCGCCGCGTCTTTCTTAATGTTCAGCGCGAATTTTTGTTGCAGTTGCTGCCGCTGTTGATTGGCGAGGAAGGCCTCGATCTGTGGTTTGATCTCGTCGAATTTCTTTCCGCCCATTTGGGCTTTGCGCTGTTCATAAAATTTCTTCAGCTCCGCCTCGCTGGCTGGCGTGATCTGCTCGTCGATCTCGCCCTTCATATAGGCCTCGGGCGTCTTGCCGGCGGTTTTGGCGGCCTTTTCCAGCAGTTTGTCGCCGATCAGATTGTCGAGTGAGACTTTATACGCTTCGTAGACCTGGCTTTGAATCTTCGACAGTTGCGGGGCCGCAGCGGTTTCTAATTCTTTCCGCGAAATCGTCTGCCCGTCGACTTCGGCGACGATCTCCGGCATCGAGAAAGCGCTCGGCTGCGCGGAGGCGGTGCCCGGTGTCGTGACGGCGCTATTACCGTTATTGCACGCGATCAAGGCCGTCGCGGCACAGCAAGAGAGCAAAGCAATACGTCGCATGGGTATCCCCTTTCATGGTTGGGAGGGCATCACGACCTTATACGGATCGCTCCGACACGTGTTTCCCCCGAAACGAAAAACGGGCGTAGCCTACCTGCGAGCCCCATGGTATGCAATCAAGAAATGATGGAACAATTTGCTGGAAATTTAGTGTGGGCCGTCGGCGGGATCGTTGCATTAATGATCGTGGGCGGACTGTTGCCGCGCTTGGTTCCGCGGTGGCGGGTGCATATGCCGTTAGCGTTGGCCGCGGCGGCCGGCATCATGTTGGCCACAGCGATTTGCCATTTAGTGCCGGAGGCCTATGCATTGCTCGGGTCGCGCGCCAGTTTCGGGATCTTGGGCGGGTTCGTCGTCCTCTATTTGTTCGAACGTTTTCTGACAATTCACATCTGCGAAACGTTTGGGTGTCACGTTCACACCGTTGGTCTCTCGGCATTGTTCGGACTTTCGCTCCATACCTTTGCCAATGGGGTGGCGCTCGGCGCGGGGCTGATGCAAGGCCTGGGCGGCTTGGTCTTCCTCGCGATCGCCGCGCATAAGCTCCCGGAGGCCTTTTCGCTGACCGCGATCCTGACCCACGAACAGTATCGTACGCGGAGCATCGTCTGGATGAACCTCCTCTTTATGGCAATGATTCCGCTCGGCGCGCTGGCGGTCCGCGCCGTCGCGGCCCAAGTGAATGACACGTTTGTGGCGTGGGCGCTGGCCTTTTCCGCCGGCACATTCCTGCACGTCGCTGTTTCCGATCTGCTTCCCGAAGTCCACCGCACCACCGCCCACCGCGGCGTCGTGGCCGTAGCCTTTTTAGGCGGGATGGCCGTCGTGGCGCTATTAGGGGTTTGGGTGCATTAGCAGCGTTCGCAGCGATCCTCCAAAAACGCACCATGATTGCCGGGCGCAACTCAGCCCCGAGCCGATGCCGATACTGTGATAGGGATGTTCTCGTTTCGCTGGAGGTCGGCGCCATGAATCGAATCGAAACGCTTCGCCAACAGGTGTTGCACGAATGTCCCAACGCGCAGGTGTGCGAGGGGACGAATCCGCAAGGCGTTAAGGGCCTATACGTCGATTACGACGGGAATGGGTCGGTCGATTATTTCATCAATCCGGAAAAGAGCGGGGCGGCGGCGGTCGAAGAGGTCACAGGCCCGGCCCGCTGCACGTTTGGTGGGTTGTCACGCTTTGGGGGGCGTCCGCCGACGCCTCCATCTGCCACGCCACCAACGGAAACGCCGCCATCAACACCGCCTCCGGCAGTCCCGACCGCCGAGCGCGCCCCGACGCCAGCCCGAACGATTGCACACTCGGCCGCAGGACAAGTGCGGCAGGAATCGACCGGTCGAATTGTTGTCTCCGGCTTCACGAATCGTGGTGCGGGTATGACGCTGCTGAATAAGGCATATCAAGCGGCGATTCAGCAAGGCCGACCGGTCGTATTGATCCACGGGGCCTCGCATTGTGTCGGATGCAAGAAAATGGTGGCGGCCGCGGAGCAGGCAGGAATGACGGTCATTTATTTGGAAGATGATGCAGAGAAGATGGGGACGCTCAATTCTCTGCCACAAATTTTTGTCTTGCCGGCCGATCCGACTCTCCGATTCGAGGCGGGGAAGACTCCGGTTCGTTCCACGGTGCGAGGGTTAGACGAATTCGTCGCGTACCGGGCGCGGGGGATGCAGCAGTACGACAATCATCAGAAGCTGATTGAGCAACAGATGCGTGAACTCGGCGCCATGGTTGCTGCGGCCCCCGTGGCCGCGGGACTCCGCCGTGGTTCGCCACCCAATAAAACAACGAGCCCCGGTCTGTTGCAGTGACCGAGGCCCGTTTCCCCACTCCACAATATCCACGCATCATCAGCAATCGTAATACAACGCGAACTCATGCGGCACCGGGCGCAACCGGACTTGGTTGACTTCACGCTGCCATTTATATTCGAGCCACGTGTTGATCACGTCCCGAGTGAAGACCTCGCCGCGGAGCAGGAATTCATAATCGCGCTCCAATGCGGTGAGTGCGTCTTCCAACGCGCCCGGGCATTTGGGGACGTTTTTCAATTCCTCGGTCGTTAGCGCGTAGATGTCCAAGTCGAGCGGCTTGCCCGGATCGAGCTTGTGTTCGATGCCGTCGAGCATCGCCATCAGGATGGCACTGAACGCCAAGTACCCATTGCAGGAAGGATCGGGAGTGCGGAATTCAATCCGTTTCGCCTTGGGTGAATTCGAATACATCGGGAGCCGGATCGAGGCGGAGCGATTTCGCGACGAATAGGCGAGATTGATCGGGGCCTCGAAACCGGGAACCAAGCGACGATACGAATTGGTCGTGGGATTGCTGAACGCGCAGATCGCGGGCGCATGCTTGAGGATCCCGCCGATCGCCCACAACGCCATTTGCGAGAGCCCGCCGTATTGGTCACCGGCGAACAGCGGTTTGCCATCTTTCCAGAGGCTGGTGTGGATATGCATCCCGCTGCCGTTGTCGTCGAACAGCGGCTTCGGCATGAACGTGACGGTTTTGTTGTAGCGCCGCGCCACGTTTTTCACGACGTATTTGAACCACATCAGGTTGTCGCCCATTTCGACCAGCGGCGAGAAACGCATGTCGATCTCGGCTTGCCCGGCCGTGGCGACTTCATGATGCTGCGCCTCGACGCGGATGTTGAGTCGTTCCAACGTGAGTGCCATTTCGCTGCGAATATCTTGCTGTGAATCGGTCGGCGACACGGGAAAATAGCCTTCCTTATAGCGCGGGCGGTAACCGAGATTCGGCGAGCCGTTGCTGTCCGTTCCACTATTCCAGCGGCCTTCTGACGAATCGATATGGTAGTATCCTTCGTGATGCGTTTGGTCGAAACGCACGCTGTCGAAGATAAAAAACTCCGCCTCTGGTCCGAAATACGCGGTGTCGGCCAAGCCAGTGGCCTTGAGGCACTGTTCCGCTTTTTTGGCGATGTGGCGTGGGTCGCGGCTGTAAGGCTCTTTCGTGAGCGGGTCGACGATATCGCAAACGAACGAAATAGTCGGTTCCGCCATGAACGGATCGAGTCGCGCCGTGGTGGGATCGGGGACGATCAGCATGTCGCTGGCGTGGATCGGTTGCCAGCCTCGAATCGAGGAACCGTCGAAACCGAAGCCATGCTCGAACGACGATTCGCTCAGCTCCGCGACCGGGACCGAAAAATGTTGCCAAGTGCCAGGAAGGTCGACGAATTTAAAGTCGACCATCGTGGCGCGCTGTTCCTTGGCGTAGGTTAACGCCTCCTTAATGGTGGTGGGCGGCATGCCAGCTCCTCCTATTTGTATTGGGTGATGGACTCAAGATGGAAAATCTCCATGCAAGAACGTCGACCGGCTGTCAACTGGATCCGCGAAATATTTTTTTGCCGACCGGAAACTATGATGAATAGTGTGTTTAGAGCCGATGACGAATGTGTCTTGATGGTCGTCGCGTAGGGTGCTGGCGCAAGATCATGTGCCCGGTACCCCAAACCGCTTGCGGCGTATAGGCAACTGGGCTAAGGCCCGCCGCCATGCAAACAACCACCTTAACACGCACGAACGTCAACCAAGGGATCACGCCGGGTCCGGACTCGATCCGGGTCGAGTGGGACTCCCCGCTGTTTTCACAATTTCAGCGCTATTTCGACGGCCTGGCCGAACGCGTCCAGCTCGATCCGGAAGTCTCGCTGCGATTACGAGTCCCGCGCCGCGTCGTCGTCGTGACCATTCCGGCACGGATGGACGACGGTCAAATGCGCGTCTTTCTCGGCTACCGGGTGCAACACAGTTCCATGCTCGGACCTTGTAAAGGAGGTATCCGTTACGCGCCGGATGTGAACTTAGGCGAAATCTCGCTGATGGCGCTGCTGATGACGATGAAATGCGCGTTGGTCGGGCTGCCGCTGGGTGGTGCGAAAGGCGGAGTGGTTTGCGATCCGCACGACCTGAGTCGCGCGGAGTTACAGAACATCACGCGCCGCTACACGACGGAAATCATTAAAGTGATTGGCCCGGACCAAGATATCCCGGCGCCCGATATGGGGACCGATGCCCAAGTCATGGCCTGGATCATGGATACGTACTCGTTGGCGCAAGGCCACTCCGTCCCGGCAGTCGTAACCGGCAAGCCACTGTCGATCGGCGGTACCCACGGACGACTCTCAGCGACGGGCCTCGGCGTTTGCTTTGCCATCCAGGCCGCAGCGCGGCGGAAACAATTCAACCTCACGGCCGACACGACCGTCATTGTCCAAGGATTCGGCAACGTCGGCTACTTTGCCGCCGATGGGATGCGGAACTTGGGGTGTCGGGTGGTTGGCGTGAGCGACATCGGGAGTGCGATCTACAATCCAAAGGGATTGGATCTGGAGGTCATCGCGCGTTACGTCAAAGAACACCGGTACCTCAAGGGTTGCCCCGGGGGCGAGGCCATGACGAACGCCGAGTTGCTGGAGCAGCGCTGCGACATCCTGATTCCGGCGGCAACGCAGGACCAAATCGGCGCACACAACGTCGATCGGATTCGTTGTCAGATCTTGGCCGAAGGTGCGAATGCGGCGACGAACCCCGATGCGTCGCAAGTCTTGGAAGATCGCGGCGTGTTGGTCATCCCAGACATCTTGGCCAATGCCGGCGGCGTGACGACCTCGTACTTTGAATGGGTGCAGGGTTTGCAAAACTTCTTCTGGACGGAAGAACGCGTGAATCAAGAGTTGCAGCGTGTGATGAACGACGCCGTCGACCGCGTGTATCAGACGAGTCAGGCCGAAGGACTCAACATGCGCGACGCCAGTTTGACCGTCGCGTGTCGTCGCATCCAAGACGCTTATCGCGTGCGCGGACTCTTTCCATAAAAAGCACGATCTCTATATTGACTTCGCTCTCATCTCCGGTATAAGAGGCCGCAACATTTGGGAATCACGACAGTGAAAAAGGGGGAGCGCATGCAGAAGAGATCATTCATTCGCGTTGGCCTGGCCGTGATCGCCATGAGTATGGCGGCACCGGCGTTGGCGGAAGAAGTCGCGACACCGACGAACACACCTACACCGACCATCGGCGCGCAGTATGCCGCGAAGGCTGGCGTGCGTCGGCGGGTGCGGCGTGGTGGGGTTCGCAAGGGTCCGGCAGTCGTACATGAAGTGAAGCGTCCGGCGCGTTGGGTGTACATGGCGAAGCGGATGCGTCCGCCCAAGGCCAAGAAGTGGGTGTCGCGTTGGAACACGTTGGGCGAGGACGGATGGGAATTAGTGGGACAGAGTGAAAACGTCTACATCTTCAAGCGGCCATCCGATTTCGGTTGGTCTCCGCCAACGGCCGAAGTGACGGCCCCGGCAGCCACGACCAAACCGGCCAAACCGGCAAAGGTGCACAAGGCCAAGAAGCATAAGTAAGCGATCATTTGGACTGTGTCATGAATGCGCCCCGCACCACTGCAATGGTGCGGGGCGTTTTTTCTTGAGGGCATCGTGCGGCTTCCATTGATTACCGTGCTGGCTATCAACGTGTACGGCATCCCAATATGCCGCTGTTTGTTGCGAGTGTTGTTCGGAGAGCGGTCGTGGCGCGGTCTCCGGCTGCTGAATAATCTCTTAGGGCGTTGCGATTGGGCGCTGCACTTGATTCGCGATTCGTTGCTGCTCGTCGGATGGGTTGTGCTGCTAGCTTACTTTGCAGTCACGCCCAGCTTATGGCGCGGAGACTTCGCGCCAGCGCCGTTGTTTGCCGCGTATGCGGGTTTATGCATCGCGGTGTCGTTCTGGGCGCGATGGGATCATCGCCGCTTGCGTACTCAACTGCTGTTGTGGCGCGTGCGCCATCAGCATATGCATCCGCAAGCATTCTTTACGGCGTACTTTTCCGGTTTTGGTCCGCTCCCCATGACGTTGCCGACGGACGTGCGGCCATTCTGCCAAGGACCTCTCGTCGATTTCCGCGCCGGGGTGCAGCCGCGCTGGCGCTTCTGGTCGGCAATCCACGCCATCTGTTCGACCGCATTTTTTGCGCTGCTGGTCCTTTTCGTGGCGCGGCAACGCACGTTGGCCTCGCGCATGCGGGAGCTCGTTGATGCGATTGTGGCCTTGTGGGGAGCGCGGGTCTGTCAATTGGCGCGGCTGCGACTGGAAATTGAAGGAGCAGACGTGTGGCGTACATTTGATGGCGCCGCGATCTTTTGTGGCAATCACAGTAGTGCGCTCGACTTCGTGATCGGTGCGGCCGTCGTCGGCTGGACCCGTCCGTGCAACCGCGAGGGGTTTCATTTACGGTACTTGGCCGCGAAGGATCACTTCATCGACAATTGGTGGATCTACCGCGTCTTGCGGATCGGCATGGCGATGCAGACGGCAGGGATGATCTTCGTGCATCGATTCGGCACAGCGGCGCAACGACAGCAGGCGATCGAAGATGCCGTGACGGAGATCGTCCGCTCCGGCGTCGACCTCGCTATTTATCCACAAGGGACGCGCGCGCCGGCGCGGATCGATGCGACCGGACGGCCCGAAGAACCGGGATACTTTTGCGTCGGCGGGCGGGCGCGACGCGCACGAGTCGGCGATCATTTAAAGAAGGGAGCAGCACGCTTGGCCGTCGCTGCGGCGGACCAATTGGCACGGGCAGAACCGCCGCGGTCGGTGGCGTTGTTGCCGATGGCGATCTTGGGAGCGGGCTTGGCGCTCCCGAAAGGACGGATGCGCATCTACGTTGGCACGACAATCCACGTGCGATGCGGTGCCCCAATGATCGTGCCGCCGAGCGAAGCGGACAGCGCGGAGCGAGTATCTCTCTGTCATCAACAACTGGATGCGGCGTTGCAATCGCTACTCCAAGTCCGTGAGCGCCTCAACGCCGCTTGTTTGCACGATGCCGAAGCCGCACTGACGCTGGAAGAACATGCCGCGCTTCAGTCGCGTTTGACCGACGGCGCGCGCTTGCCGAACGTGTGGTACGCGTTCCTCGACAATCTCTATCAATTACCTCCGGCAAAAAGACCTGACGCAGTGACGACGGCCTGTCGGCAGTTGTTGTCGGGTGCCGATTTGGAATCGGCCTTAGATCGGTTACTCAAGGTATGATCACCCGCTGAAATTCTCCGGTCGCCGGATCGAAGACGCCCGCGTGTCCCTCCTTTTGTTAGTGCTTCTCCCTTCCACCGTCAACGGGCGCATGCTAAGCTCGTCGCGTGGAACCATTAGCGCTGGCCGTACAACTCGCTCGTGCATCGGGAAAATACCAACGCGCCCATCTCGGCCATATCCGCGAGGTCCGGATGAAAGGCCTGACCGATCCGGTCACGGACGTCGATCAGGCCTGCGAACAGATGATCCTCGATGGCATCCGCCGCGAATTCCCCGCGCACGCGATCTTAGCCGAGGAAAGTGGCTCTACTGCAGGCAGCGAGTGGCTGTGGGTCGTCGACCCGCTCGACGGCACTGTCAATTTCACGCACGGATATCCGCTCTTCTGCACTTGCATTGCGCTCTGCCGCGATGGACGGCCAGAACTCTCTGTCATCTACGAACCGAATCATGATGAGTTGTTCGTCGCGCAGCGTGGGAGTGGTGCCACGTGCAACGGAGACCGTATCCATGTTTCCCAGACGACACGAGTCATTGAGTCGTTGCTCGACACCGGTTTTGCGTACAGCCGGGAGCAAGGCGAACTGGCTATCAACATCCCGATCTTCAACACCATGCTGATGCGCGCGCGCGCCGTCCGCCGAGACGGCGTGGCCGGTGTCGATCTCGCGTATGTGGCGAAGGGCCGCTATGATGGCTTCTGGGAATTTTATTTGCGTCCGTGGGACCTGGCCGCCGGCGTGTTGTTAGTCGAGGAGGCGGGCGGCCGGGTCACGAATCTGCATGGCGGTCTCTTTGACCTATTTGGGCCCGAGGTGTTGGCGACCAACGGGCTGATCCATCAGGAAATCATTGAAATCGTGCGTGTTGCAGCAACGACTTCGAAAACGCCATGACGACGGCGATCGCTATTAATGTCCAGGAGGTATGCCAGCGAGCATTTGCATTGCTGGGCGATCGGCAATTCAGCGACGCCGAGCGACTCTTGGCCAATTGCTTGACCAAGATCCAAGATCCGGTCGGGATCGCGCTGCTCCACTCCGCACTCGGCGTTTGCGCCAAGTGCCAAGGGAAAGGCAAGATCGCGCTGCAGCACTATCAGCGCGCGGAAAAAATCCTCCCGGAAGATCCCGCCCTCAAGCTGATTACGGCTCAATTACTCATCGACGAATTCGCCCAGTACGATCAAGCCGTGCGGCGCTGTCGAAAAGCCGCGCTGCTGGTGCCGCAAAACCCGGTCGTGTTGCACCACGCCCTCACATTAGAAGGGATGGCCTATGCACGGCGTGGAGATCGGCGGAGAGCTGGAGAAATGTTGACGGCTTCGATGGTGCACGATTTCAAAGGATTCGTCACCACCCGCAATATCGACTTCCAACTGGTGCATTACCTGCTCCGCAAGGAGTGGCATGGCGACCTGTGTCGGCACTTTATTGAACGCGCGCACGCGTTCGCACGGAGTGTGAAAGAGGGCGGATGGATCCGGACATTAAAGCGGATGCTGGAGGCATTGCCTGCAGCAGATCACTCACACCAGGCCGAGGCAAAGAGATAGAAACAACCCAACTCCGAGTCTTTGTACTGCAAGCCGTAGCTTGTCGGATTCTCATCGATCGTTTTGACCATGAGCCGTGCGCCGGAGAGCGAATCCCCGGATGGCGTCACGAGTGACCACGCCGTGATGTCGGGTGGAGTCGATTCCGATGCCTCGTAGTGGATGGCGTCGGTCGATTGCAGATCCAGCGCCGGCGGAACCGGTTCCGCCTCACAGAAGGACTCAATGTCGTCGACCGACTCCCAGACATAACAGAGCGGTATGCATTGATCGGTCAGCAGCGCACCGGTGGTGCTCCACTGCGCGATCTGAAAGTCGGAGAGGCTCGCGAAGAAAAAGAACGCGCTGCCGATCTCCGCGGCATAGGGCGCCGTGGTTAACAGGGCCACAAGGTCGTCAGCTGCGGTTGGGCAGACGGCCACCACACCCCCAATCGGATCGACTGGCCACGGGATCGCATTGCTGACCAATGGGGTGGGGGGAATGTCGGTATCGGGCGCTGTATCTTCAGCTACTACAGGGAGATCTTCCGCCATTGGGACGTCGTCAGTTACGCCGGTGTCGGTGGTGGTATCGTTTAAACAGAGCGGTGCGGTTGGACACGTCTCTTCTATTGGGCCTGCATCCGTGTAGCCGAAGTCTTCGTTACTCGGGGCATCGTCATCATTTGCATCATCTACTAAGTCTCCATCATCCTCTGCCGCAGCGGAATCGGCGCTATCGACGGGTGGGAGATCTTCCGGCGCGGTATCTGGCGGAATGAGCCCTTCGTCCTCGCCAGGAATGGCCTCTCCATCGTCGGCCATGGACGCGTCGGGTTCATCGACTTCAGCCGTTGCCATATCCGGAGGACTGGGAGTGTCCAGTGGTTCGGTATCGTCCGGCAGATCGGGCAGTGGTTCCGATACGTCGGGGGCGTCGATGACGGGTGGTGTGTCCGGTGTTTCAGTTTCTTCCGGCGCAGTGCCATCCGGCGGAGGGGAATGGGGATCATCTGACGCATCCGGCACCGCCGGCACCTCGACCATATCCAGCGGCAAGTCGTCGCCAGCGATGGCAAGATCAGGCAGTGTTTCGCTCGTGGGAGGAATAGCCCCATCGCCGATACCGCCCCCACAGCCGGCCGTACGGACTTGCAAGGGCCAGCGGTAGCGCTCGACGGTGCACTGGAGCAGGTGGCGCGGGCCGTTGCAATCGACGGAGTAAGTCAGTCGCCGCCAAGCGGTCTCTTGGTCGACAGCGGTAAAGTGAAATCGGCCAGCGCATGCGTCGCGGAAATCGGGAAAAAACCCAGTCGCCACTAACTCGACCTTTTCACGTGCCGTCAGCGCGTCTGCAACCCGCTGTTGTAACTGCAGTGCATTGAGAATACTGCATTTGCGCGACTCGCCCATAAAAACTCCTTGGCGCAGCACGTCAGAGACGGCACTTGAATAGGGCCATAGCTCAGGGGCTTAAAAAAGCAACCGCTTTATAAGACGTATTTTTTCAGAAACTTAAGTGCCCAATAT
>JACQUX010000003.1 GCA_016210045.1 Deltaproteobacteria bacterium
ATATTCCCCACTGCTGCCTCCCGTAGGAGTCTGGACCGTGTCTCAGTTCCAGTGTGGCTGACCGTCCTCTCAGATCAGCTACGGATCGTTGCCTTGGTAGGCCATTACCCTACCAACTAGCTAATCCGCCGCAGGCCCAGCAAACAGCGATGGCTTCCATGGAGAGGCCACCTTTCTTCTCCCGAGGCATGCCCCAGGAGAACGTATGCAGGATTAGCTCGTCTTTCGACGGGTTATCCTCCACTGTAAGGTTGGTTACCTACGTGTTACTCACCCGTGCGCCACTATACTCATGGGGTTGCCCCCACTTTCCCGTTCGACTTGCATGTGTTAGGCACGCCGCCAGCGTTCGCTCTGAGCCAGAATCAAACTCTCCAGTTTAAACTGGTAGCTGGATTCGAGGCTTCGCGAACGTAAGAAAAAACGTTGCGATACTCTGAATACCAGTACTGCTTTGCAAGGTTACTACTAAGGGCCACTACTGCTCGTAACATCCTATTTAGTTTTCAAAGAGCCGTCACTGCGGCTGCCGGTCCATCGGCAGAGGCGCGCTTGTATCTTCATCCGCTAAATGAAGTCAAGTGCGATGAGACAAGTTTGTTACGAATCTTTATTTTTTTTGGCGGCCTGCTGCTGCCACCCCCCAACTAACGCTGCGGCCACGAGACATTTGAGCAGGTCTCCGGCCAAAAATGGCCAGACGCCCATCGTGAGGACCGACTTGAAGTTAAGTTGAAGGAGCCACGCCAACCAGCCGGCACCGCAACTATAAATGATGAGATGCGCGAGGGAAAATAGCGTAAGGGTCGAGCGAAGCGCGGTCCGCGTGGGCCGGCAATAGCCGATAAACGCCGCGGCCAACGCGAAACCGACGAGATACCCGCCAGTCGGACCGGCGAGCACGGCCCAACCACTTTTTCCGCCAGAAAAGAACGGGAGACCGACCGCGCCGAGACCGAGATACCATAGGGCCATTTGAACGGCATACTGCCGTCCCAGCGTATACGCGCCGACCATCAGCACCAGGGTCTGCAGTGTGATTGGGACCGGAGTGAATGGCAGTGGGATACGCAACAACGCCGCGTAGCCGCAGAGCAGCGCGACAGCCAATGCGGCAACGGCACGGATACGTCGCCCCACAACACCATCAGTCTCCCAAGATGCAATTCTTGTCAGGTGCGGCATCGTAACCTCGCGAAGTAGTCCTTCACCATACGGTCATTCTCCAATCACTACGCGGTGAAATTTGCGTTTGCCGACTTGGAGGAGATAGGTCCCGGCGTCGTGCAAGATGTGTTTGGGATCTTTCGCAACGGTTTCATTGATGCGCACGCCGCCTTGGATGATCAGCCGGCGGGCCTCGCCTTTGCTTGCGGCGAGACCGAGTTGAAAGATGAGATCGACCAGTCCCTGCCCTGCCGCCGGCAGCGGCAATCGTGATTCTTCTACATCCGTCGGGACACCGCGTTGGGCGAAGACTTGTTCGAACTCCGCAGCCGCAGCCGTGGCAGCCGTTGGCGAATGAAACCGCGCAACGATTTCCTGCGCGAGTGCAATCTTGGCCGCTTTCGGATGTCCGGCACGCAACGCTTCAATCTCCGCAGCGGAGCGGGCGCTCAGCAAGTCGAAATATTTCCACATGACGTCGTCGGCAACCGACATGACTTTGCCGAACATCTCGTTTGGCGGTTCAAGGATGCCGATCTGATTGCCGTATGACTTGCTCATCTTTTGAACGCCGTCGGTCCCTTCCAGCAACGGCATCATTAAAATGACTTCCGGCGCTTGTCCGTACGATTTTTGGATCTCCCGCGCCACGACCAGATTGAATTTTTGATCCTGGCCGCCGAGCTCCACATCGGCGCGCAGTGCGACGGAATCGTAGCCCTGCAAAAGTGGATACCAGAGCTCATGGAGCGAAAGGGGGACATGATCTGCGAGGCGTTGCGAAAAATCCTCGCGTTCGATCATCCGCGCTAACGTGTATTGTGCGCTGAGGTGGATCAGTTCGGCGGGCGTTAATTTGCCAAGCCATTCGGAGTTGAAGCGCACTTCGGTGCGCGCGCGATTGAGGATCTTGAAGGCCTGGTCGGTGTAGGTCGCGGCATTGGCCTGAATTTCCGCCTCCGAGAGCGGCGGCCGGGTCTTGGAGCGGCCGGACGGGTCGCCGATCCGCGCCGTGAAGTCGCCGACCAGGAAGATGATTTGGTGGCCCAGTTCTTGGAATTGCCGCAGCTTGTGCATCAGCACGGTGTGGCCCAAATGCAAGTCCGGCGCGGTCGGATCGAATCCGGCTTTAATGCGCAGCGGCCGTCCGGTTTCTAATTTCTTGACCAGGTCGGCCTCGGAGATCAGTTCCACGGCTCCGCGAGCGAGGGTTGCCATTTGTTCGGGAACAGACAGCGGCATGGGACGTGTTTCTGGAGGAATTCGACGCTCCACGCAACTTTTTTTTCACCGCGCGTCGATTGGTCTTGGATAATGAGCGGCTGGTAAGTCGAGTTGTGGGATCAGCGCGGCCAGAGATTCGCGCGCATCCGTTTCAGTGCCGGTCTGCGCCCCTACCCAGGCGCGTCGCACTGCCGCGGCGTGTTTTGGCAGCAACTCCCAGGCCTCAAACGGCGGCGTCATGTCGGGGAAAACATAGGCATTGGCTGGTTCTGCAGGCGCTCTGAAATTTTTCGGCCCCAAGGCATCACTCCAGCGGCCGGTCGTAAATGCTTCTTTTAAGGCAGACACTGTGGCGGCAGCGACGCCTTTTATCCAGAAGCCTTTTCCGTCCTGCTGCGCCCGCCATTCACAGACCAAGGGTTCAGCGGATTCCCCTTCCGTCATTGCCACCAGATACGTCATCTCTTGGAATGCGCCGGCGCTGCGATAGAAGAATTGGCGCACGGCAAAGACGCCTGTTGGGGTTGTAGTGCGATGGATGAGCACGCGCCGCGGATCTGCGCACGCAACTTCCCATTCCGCCGGATCGAGCATTGCGACGCGCTCGCGCAGGCGCGCCGGTAACGTGGGGATCCATGCCACTGCGTCTTTCAGTCGCTCCGTTAACTCGAGCAGCGCGCGGTGACTTGCAACCAATGCGCCCACGAAATCCTGCAGCGCGGGCGCGGCGACACGGAAGAGGTCGTCGTTCCGTGGTACCGTGTCAATGCGGTTCAATATCAAGGCCCGCTCCGTTTCTGTTAGTGGGTCCCCAAATGAACTCACTCCCTGTGCGGTGACGGTGTCCAGCAACCAGCTGCCATGCGCATCGGCCCAGAGGGTGTCAGCCTGAGGCGCTACGAGCGGGCGGGACCATGGCCGCACGGTCTCGCAGAGCGCACGGAAACGATCCACGAGCTGTTGCCGCTGTGTCAGCGCGGTCAGCAGTGGGGCCAATTGCGTCGCTTCCTCACGTGACAACTCCATCGCCGCTACGGGATACGGCATTTCCCGATCATCTGCGACCGACAATGCCGACGCGGCAATTGAATCGGACGCGGGCGCACAGCTATGGCTCAGCCACTCCAATTCCTCCCGATACGCTCCATGGTACATCGAAGCATTCCGGACCGTCAGTCCGCCGGCGGCGGCCCCTCCCGTCCAGCGTTCATCGTATGGCAGTCGCAGCGCAACCCGCGCGCCATCAAGGCACGTCAGGATCGTATACGGCGCTTGTTCGCCGGAGAAGCTATACCTTTGCCACACCACCCAAACACCGGATGGCGATGCGTTGGGGAGAACGACCGGGCGCACGTAACGCCGCGTTTGGATAAAAGGTCCCCAACTCGCGGCCGGGCTTGGGTCTGCATCGCCCGCGTAATACGCTGCGCCGCGTTCGAATGGGGAACGCGAGGGGTCTGCCCACCGTCGCACCACCCATACCAGTGCTGCGGCCACCAACCCCGTCGCCCCCCACCACGCAGCATCTCCCGCGCTGCAGCCCTGCGCCAACGGGGCGGCCCATAGGGCACTGCTCAAAAGCTGGGCGCGCTCCGCTCGAGTCGACGCCGTTCGGAGATTCGCCGCATGTCGTGCTTGTGATGTTTGAAGAACTCGATCGACGGGTCGTGTGACGTAGCGCGGACCAGCTCCCGTCCCTACAGATACTGCTCGGCCGGCAACTCGCATGGCACACCCCTTTCCGCGCCACCATCCCCCGAAGTGTGGTCGGTTTACTGACACTGCTGCCTACAATGTGCAATCGTTTTGTGGGCGAGCCTCGATCTTAGTCGCATAACCATATGCTCAGGCGTTTTTAAGGCCCCTAGCGCGTCAATAGACGGGCTTTCGATTCGGGGAGGTACTTGAGGCTGGGGGGATTTTTGGCGAAAACATCAATAAAATCAATCAGTGTATAGTTTGAGTCGAATAAATTGGAAAAAACATCAATAAAATCAGTGGGCAGAAATCGCCCTCTCCTCCGTCTCCTTCCGAATTCGTTCGATTTGGGTGGCACGGCCGGTTTGGGGATCGACGGTGACACAAATGCCGTGCAGCACCGCCGGCCCCACGGCGGCCTGCCATTTTTTGTCCTGGCCGTCCGACAGGAAGCGGCGCAGCGCGTCTTCGACACGCATCCCGATTACGGAGTCGTAGGGTCCGGTCATCCCGATATCGGTGATCGCGGCGGTGCCGCCGGGGAGGATGCGCTCGTCGGCAGTCTGGACATGGGTGTGCGTGCCGTAGACGCAACTGACTTCGCCGTCGAGATAGCGTGCGACGGCCTGTTTCTCGGCAGTGATCTCGGCGTGCAGATCCACGATGATGATCGGGGTCTGTTTACGAAGTTCTTCGACGACCGCGCGGCCCACCACGAACGGGCTGCGGGTCTCTTTTTCTTCGTGCATGAAGACACGGCCTTGCAAATTGACGACGCCGACTTTGATGTCGTTCCTGGCGGAGTAAACGCCGACGCCGCGCCCGGGACGTCCGGCCGGCGCGTTGTGGGGTCGGAGAAATTTTCCGGTCGCCAGATACGGCGCGATCTCGTCGGTATGTTGCCAAATGTGATTGCCGGAGGTGAAGACGTCGACGGGGAGCGGGAGCAGTTCTTCAGCGACTTTGCGTGTGACGCCGCGTCCGCCGGCGGCATTCTCGGCATTCACGATCACGAAATCGGCGCGATATTGTTCGATCAGCGTCGGCAACACGGCCGCAAGGAGTTGCCGACCGGTCTTCGCAAAGATGTCACCGATACACAGGATGTTCATGATGCAGGGAGATCCTTCGGTACAACCAAACTCCTATGCTGCACGGGGAGATCCTTCGCTACTCTCAGGATGACCAAGCGGCCGGAGGCCGCTTGGTCACTTCGCATACTCCACCGCGCGGGTTTCGCGGATCACCGTGACCTTGATCTGGCCGGGATAGGTCAAATCCGCCTCGATCTTGCGCGCGATGTCCTTCGAGAGCAACACGGCTTGGGCGTCGTTGACTTCGTGGTGTTTGACCATCACGCGAATCTCGCGTCCGGCCTGGATGGCGTAGGCTTTTTCCACACCCTTGAAGTCGGTAGTGACTTTTTCCAAGTCTTCCAGCCGCTTCATGTACGTCTCCAACACCTCGCGACGGGCGCCGGGACGCGCGCCGGACAGTGCGTCGGACGCGGCGACTAGGCAGTCGAGTGCAGTATCTTGCTGAATGTCTTCGTGGTGGGCGCCGACGGCGTGGTAGATGTCGTCGCGTTCGCCGTATTTGCGACACAGGTCCATCCCGATCAGTGCGTGTGAACCTTCGACTTCATGCGTGACGGCCTTGCCGACGTCATGGAGAAATCCGGCGCGGCGCGCCAGCTTTTGCGACATGCCGAGTTCGACGGCCATCATGCCGCAGAGAAAGCCGACATCGATTGAGTGCTGCAACACATTTTGGGCATAGCTGTAGCGATACTTCAACGCGCCCATTAACTTCACCAGTTCCGGATGCACGCGATGCAGGCCGAGCTCCAACACGGCTTGCTCGCCCGCCTCTTTGATGCTGGCGTTCACGTCTTTGGTCATCTTGGCCACGGCCTCTTCGATCCGCGCCGGATGGATACGGCCGTCACGCAGCAATTCGGTCAAGGTGCGGCGTGCGATTTCACGACGAATCGGGTTGAAGCACGAGATGCTGACGGTGTCGGGTGAGTCGTCGATCACGATCTCGACGCCGGTGATCGCTTCGAGGGCGCGGATGTTGCGACCTTCACGCCCGATGATCCGGCCTTTCATTTCTTCATTGGGCAATGGCACAGTCGAAACGGAGCGCTCCGAGACGGTGTCGCTGGCCATGCGTTCGATCGACAGCGCGATGATATGCTGCGCCCGCCGCTCCGATTCGGTTTTCGTTTCTTCATCGATTTGGCGCAGCAATTTCGCCGCTTCCAAGCGCGCCTCTTCCGTGACCGATTCGATCAACTCTTTCTTCGCCTCTTGGACCGTGAGTCCGCCGACTTGCTCCAATTTTTGCCGCGCTTCTTCGATGGTGCGTTGCAGGGTTTGGTCGCGTTCCTCCAGCGCCTTGCGACGATCGGCGGCGCTCTGTTCCGACCGCTTGATCTCATTCTCTCGCCCATTCAGCAGTTCGAAGCGTTTTTCCAACCCCTCTTCGCGAGACAGGAGGCGCTTTTCGAGCTCGAGCAGTTCCCGCTGCTTCTCTTGCCGTTCTTTTTCCTGCACTTCGCGCGCTTTCAATTCCCGCGCCTTCGCTTCCAGCTCCGCCTCTCGCCGTTGGCGATCGATTTGCATGGTCGCGTCGGCGACCAAGCGCTTGGCCTCCATATCGGCGGCCTCGACACGGCGGCGTGCGGCGAAGACCCGCAGCAAGAATCCGCCGACGAGTCCCACGACTAATGCCACCACAAAGCTGATCGTATTGATTGTATTCATGACTCCTCCTTCGCTTCCAAACGTTGCCGCTGCGTATTCAGTCCAGCGCGGCAGACAATCGTCCGCCGCTCCGTCACCAAGATGTCCATCGGCTCGTCCCACGACGACGCAGGGAGATCCGCCATTAATTGCACTTCAAATGCGACCGCGACGCGCGGCCCGAGATAGCCGCCCAGCCAGCGATCGTAGTACCCACTCCCCCGCCCCAAACGCATGCCGTTCAGATCGAAGCCGACGCCGGGGATACAAAGGCAGTGGATGTCGAGCTTGTCACAACGAGGGGCCTGAGGCTCCGGGGCCAACACACCAAACGGGCCGGGCACTAATGCGGTCAAGGTGCTGACCTCGGCAAAGTCCATGGTCTGGGTCGAGAGATCGAGGATCCGAGGAAAGGCGACTCGCTTTCCTGCCGCAACGGCCCAGGTAAACAAGGCACGAATATCGACTTCGTCGGGGGTGGGAGCAAAGAGACCGAGACAGACAGCGTGTCGAACGGCGGGTAATGCCGTGAGCGACGCGACGATTGCGGCGGAGGCATCCGTCCGTGTGGGCGTATCGACTTGCGCGAGTACATGACGGAGCTGCCGCCGCACGGCCTGTTTTGTCACTGGTGCTTCCATGGTGTACACCCCAAGGAAGCAGTGGAAAGGTTTAGAACATTGACCCTATTAGGGTGCCTGACACCACTCCGAGCGTCGAAGCGGTCGATAGAGCGAAGCCCCGTGGGCCACCGCGTCTGTCAGCCATCCAACGGTGCAGATCATGACACAACACACCGACAACGTCCCTATAGGCGACCAATACATAGCCATTTCCACTGCGTTCCACATATGGCGGTCGGCTATAGCGACCTTTGTCGCATTTGTCTAGAGGGAGAGGATGGCAAGAAAGAATTTGTCGCCGTCGATTCGTAATGGCCAAGCAATAAACGATGGCCCGCTGACGATTGCTCGCCAACGGGCCATCCACAGGCGCCCGCCCATGTCGTGTGGGGCGTCTCGTACCCAGCACTCAGGCTAGGTGGGCACCTCAAATACTCACTTCAGGCTTCCCATCCGCCGAAGCGGACGGGCATGCACACCATGAGCAGGGGAAGTGCCCTTTTGGTAAGAGTCGGTTCGAGACGCTGAATTCACCAATCACGAACTGGGCAGGAAGCTCAAAATCTCTCAAAGAACATGCAACGCAGAACTGACATGAGCGACTATAGCGCCGCTACAACTGCAAATCAATTAATTCTATCAGCCCTTCGATTCTTTTTTCTATCCCACTGAAAACCTTTTCATTTTTATCGCGCAGTCGCAGATATTCGTCGGCGACATTCATGGCCGCTAAAATGCAGACATTGAGTGAAGGGATGGATTTCGTTTTGCTGGAGACTTCCGCGATCTTGTCGTTCACGAATTCCGCGATTTTCAGGACGTATTCTTCGTCCGAATCGCTGCGGACCAAAAATTTCTGGCCCATGATGCAGACTTCAACCGTTCGTTTCATCTGGCGTCCGGCTTATAAGGCGCTCCGGGAAAAGTCAAGGCGAATAAGGCCCGAAATCAGCCGATTGCAGGGGATGTATCATCCTTTTTCCAGCGCCTGCGTCCGATGCGGGACTGCGGGGACGAGTGCGAAACGAATCAGCCGCGCGCTCAAGTTCACTTCCGCGATCGCAATCCGCACCCGATCGCCGATACGATACGTGACGCGATTGCGCAGTCCCACTAGGCACAGACCCTCTTGCTCGAAGCGAAATTTTTCGGAGCCGAGGCCTTCGAGTGGAATCATGCCCTCGACAAAAAAATGGAGCAGCTCAACGAAGCAACCACGCGGCGTGACATGGGCGATGATGCCGTCGAACTGTTCGCCGATCCGTTCCTGCAGGAACGCGCCGGTGTAGACTTTGATCATCTCCCGTTCCGCCTCCATCGCCACACGTTCGCGCCGCGAGCAATGTTCGGCCATGGCTTGGAGGGAAATGGTCGCGGGCCGCTGCACGGCTTGGCGCCCTCGACTCCCCTGCCCTTTCTTCCCGGCGCCGTCTATCACGCGCACTAACAGCCGATGAACAAGCAAGTCCGGATAGCGGCGAATCGGCGACGTGAAATGGCAATAACACTTCGACGCGAGACCGAAGTGGCCGCGATTGCGGGTGTCGTAGCGCGCCTGCTGCATGGAACGGAGCAAGGTGTGATTCACTAAACGCTCGTACGGCTGTTCGCGCGCCGCTTGCACAATGCGCGCGAGTTCCTGCGGCCGCGGCGGCGTACTGATGCGCGGAGCGATGCCTAAACGCGCAACGAGCAGCGACAGTTCCTGCATCTTTTCCGGGGCCGGGGGTTCGTGGATGCGGTACACACAGGGCAAGCCATGATCGGTCAGGAAACGGGCGACGACTTCATTGGCGGCCAACATCAGCTCTTCGATCATTTGATGCGAAAAGTGGCGCGGCGCGCGCAAGATCGCTTCCGGGTCGCCTTGTAAATCGAGGACAATTTCTGGCTCCGGCAAATCGAAGTCGATGCTGCCACGATGCAGCCGCCGCGCGCGCAGCCGACGACACACTACGGCGGCGCTGGTGATCATTTGGGCAATCGGGTCGGCGGACGCAGGGCCATCCAGCATCTGTTGGACTTCCGTGTAGGTGAGCCGCGCATGGCTGCGGATCACGCCGCGATAGATCGCGGGGTGTCGCACGTCGCCGTCCGCATCGACGGTGAATTCAGCGACCAACACGAGCCGATCTTCCTGCGGGCGGAGGCTGCAGCGGTCGTCGCTGAGTGCATATGGCAACATGGGGAGTGCTCGATCGGGGAAATAGACCGACGTGCCACGCGCCAGCGCCTCTTGATCCAACACCGATCCTTCCGGGACGAAGTGGCTGACGTCGGCGATCGCGACCCAAACGCGGGCGGTGTCGTCCGCGTTCATGCGTACGGTAATCGCGTCGTCGAAATCTTTGGCGCTCTCGCCGTCGATGGTGACGAACGGGAGCGCGCGACAATCTTTACGATGCGTAGTCGCTGCATCGGCGGGCTGGTGGGCACACAACGCCTGCGCCGCGGCCTCGACGGCGGAGGGGAATTCGGTGTCGAGATGATGATGGTGGATCACGGCCGCGATTTCGGTCATCAGCAGGCCGCGGGTTCCGAGGATCTGGATGACTTTGCCGGTCAGGCCGAGCGGATCTTCGGGATAGGTCAGCAATTGGACCGCGACGGTCTGGCCGTGGCGCGCGCCGCCGGTGCCGTCGGCTGGGATGTTGACTCGCGCGCCGATCCGAGGATCATCCGGGATCACGGCCGTGACGCGCCCGTGTTGTTCAAAGTGGCCGACGCAACGCCGCACGTGCCGACTGAAGATTTGGGTAATACGGCCTTCGCGGCGTGCGGTGTCGGGGCCACCGCGCTGCGACCGTGATCGTCCTCGGCGTCCCTCCCCTTCACCTGTGGCACGGATCTCGACTTCGACCCGATCGCGGTGCGGCGTTACAGGGGCTCGCGTCGCCCCCCCGATGGGCAAAGCCCCTCGGGTCCCCCCCTCAGCGCCGCTGTGCGGCTGAGAGTGGCCCCGCTGCGCTCGCCCTCGGCGCCCCTCTCTCTCGCTTGCGGCGCGGATTTCGACTTCGACCCGATCGCGGTGCATCGCACCGCCGATGGCGCGCGCCGGCACGAAGATGTCCGGCTGTGCGGCGCCTTCGACCACGACAAACCCGTAGCCGTCCGGATGGAGTTGGATTTCACCGATCAAGCGTTGTGGCTTCATACGCCGCCTGTAGCAGATTGTGGATAAGGGGTCCATTACGCAACGGGTAAGAAGGCGTGGAAATTCGCCATCAGGTGTTGCTTCTCCACGGGCGGGCCGAGATGATGCCCCAGGACTCTCCAGGGTACGCTATCGCGGCGCCATCGAGGCGCCGCGCGCTCGCCCTCGCCGTTTTCATCATTAGAGAACGCAAGGAGAAAACGGCTCCGGGAGCCCCTGGAAAGCCCTGGGGCATCATCTCGGCCGTTGGCAGGTCAGATGTTGTCACAAGTAGATTGAGAGTCACTAGAAGTGTTCCTTTGTGTAATGGATTAGTGGTTCATTCAGATTGAAACACGGGGTTCCGACAGGGGCCCGCGGGACTCCTCTCTCGCCCCTGTCGGGCATGGGCCTTAGCATTCACTCCGCAATCCATTTTATAAACATGCCCAAACAGATTTTCCTTGCCCCTCCGAACCAATTTTTGTAGCGCACTCCCACTTTTGCTTGATCGCCGGAGCGGCGCGGCAGCAAATTGACGGGGGCGCTATGAAGCCAGACGAGCTTGAAGAAGAGACGGAATGTCCGAATTGTGGGCACGCGACGGGCGGCCAATCGGTATGCGCCAATTGCGGCGTCGTGCTGTTCGAAGAAGACGACTCCGAAATGATCCCCGACGACGGGGACGATTTAGATGATGAGTTTTAGTAGTGCGCGAGGGTGGCGGAACTGGCAGACGCGCTAGCTTCAGGAGCTAGTGGTAGCAATACCGTAGGGGTTCAACTCCCCTCCCTCGCACCAGGCAAGCAACGACGGCGCGTCTGCTGAGCCGCACCGCGGCGTTGAGGGGGAGGCTCCCCGGGCTTTGCCCGTGGAGGGGAAAGCGATGACCGAGCCCGGGTACCCACCGAAGGTGGGTGGACGAGGAAATACCCGCAGCCGTAGGCGGAGGGTACGCGAGCCCCTGCACGCCGCGCTAGCTTCAGGAGCTAGTGGTAGCAATACCGTAGGGGAGTAAGGACAGCGGAGCGGGAGCGGAGCGGGAGCGGAGCGGGAGCGGAGCCATCGTCCGCGGTAGTGAGATCACGAATGCGAGCGGGCGAGCATTCGTCTCCGCACTCGAACTCCCCTCCCTCGCACAAATTTTGCGGTAGCAAAATTTGTCCCGATATACGATCCACGATATTCGCAAATGGCCAAATGGCATTTCCTCTTTGTGGTGCTGTGCTGGTGGTCGCTGCCGGTAGCCGCAGCACCGAGCGGGGGCCTGGTACAGCTGCACGGCGACCGTTTCATCGTCGATCTCCGCTATAATACCGAAGACAACTTCCTGAAGAAAAATGTCTATCGCGAGTTCGGGCTGGACCGCTGTTATGTCCATGCGGATCTTGCAATGCGGCTGCAGCGACTCGTTCCCCTGCTGACGACTCAGAAACTTCGCTTAGTCCTCTGGGACTGCTACCGTCCGCTGGCCGTGCAACGGGCGATGTGGAAGTTGGTCCCTGATCGGCGCTATGTCGCCGATCCGAAGGTCGGCTCTCATCACAATCGGGGGATTGCCGTCGATGTGACGTTGGCCGATGAGACGGGCCAACGCTTGGCGATGCCGACCGGGTTCGATGATTTTACCGCTAAGGCCTCTCCGCATTACCGATGCCCAGCGCAGGAGCAGCAGACTTGCGCGCATCGTGCACGACTGATCGGCCTCATGAAGGAAATCGGATTGAAACCACTCAACTCCGAATGGTGGCATTATCAATTGCGACCGACGGTTGGATATCCTATTGTGCCAGCCTTGGATGGCTCGACTCCTTAATCGTATGCGTCTGCGGCTCGCCTTTGGAGGACGCCGTCTGGTGCGGCATCTCCGCGATTTGCTGCCGACACATCCATTCGCCACCTGGCAGTCGCCGGAGACCCTGCCCGCGCTGGTCCTGGAGCATCGCCTCCCGATCTATCGCGATTTCCCCGGCGTCGACCGGTCTCTCTTCGACAATAAGCGGGAAAATTTGCGGCTGGCGCTCCGACGACTGGACGGCGTGGTGATTCCACCAGGCAGCCTCTTCTCGCTCTGGCGCCTCGTCGGGGCACCGACCGCGCGACGCGGTTTTCGTGAAGGGCTGGTCCTGCAACGCGGCGCTCCGTCACGCGGCATCGGCGGTGGACTTTGCCAACTCGCGAACGCCCTCTTCTGGCTCGCGTTGCATGCCGACTTCGCAGTCATCGAACGACATCATCATAGTGTCGATCTGTTCCCCGATGACGACCGATTAGTCCCTTTCGGCACCGGCGCCACGATTGTTTACAACTTCAAAGACCTGCGACTCTTCAACCGAGGCACGAGCAGCTACCAATTTCGACTGCAAGTCACGCCGGATGCGTTGGTGGCGCGGCTGTTGGCGGCGGCACTGCCGGCGCATCGCTATGTCGTGAAGGAAGCCGATCATGCCTTCGTCACGATGCCCGACGGACTGTATCGACGCAACACGATCCGGCGGGAGCAGTGGAATACCGCCGGGCATTGTGTCGCGAACGAATTCCTGTTTCAGAATTTTTCGAAATGTCATTACGATCGTCCGGAGGTGCAATGAAAACACGAGCCTTGTTACTAGCGACAGTCCTTTGGCTGAGCAGTGCCGATGGCGCTGCGTCCGCGACAAACGCCGTGGTATTGGCCGCCGCGGCCACCAGTAGCGCGCCCGGGGCGGCGTCCGCCACGTGTCTGCTGGATCCCGGGTGCCAAGGCGTCTGGTCGCCCGGCGCTGCGGACCACGGAACGGATGAGGGCATCTACGTGCAGTTCGAGAAGCCGACCCCGATCCATTATCTGCAAGTGACCTTGGAAGGCCTCCCCGACGCGTTGGCCGCACGCTCACATTATGAACTGTATCTCAACGGTCGGACCCGCAATAGCCGTGGTCCGTATGTCGCCGGAGAGGCCTCATTCCCGGCGGCTCCCGGCGTGTTGGTATTTGGTGTCGGCAACACCGCTGATCCAGGCATCGATCCGCTCCAAGAAACCGTCCGATCGATGTTTCTGAAATTGAATCCCCGCTCGGCGGGCTCGCTGCCTCCACCGCGGATCAAGCGCATCGCATTCCTTGCGGCCGACCATGCCGCGCTGCCGTTGGCATTGCCCACGTTGCTGCCGGCGACGGTCACGGCCACTTCCGTGCTGGAGCCGATCTCCGCGTACCATCCGGCGAATCTCTTCGATTCACGATACGACTTTGCGTGGTCGACGGACGGCAAGAAGACGACCGGCACAGGTGAATCCGTAACGCTGACGTTCACCAGTCCGCAGACCGTCTCGGGCCTGCTGGTGTGGAACGGGTATCAACGCTCGCCGGAGCACTTCAAAGCCAACGGGCGCGTGCGCACGTTGGAAGTCGTGGCGAACGCACAGTCGCCGCAAACGGTTGGACTGCTCGACCAGACCGGTTCGCAACTGATCCGACTCACGCCACCATTAACGGGGGCGCGGCAAATCAAGTTTGCGATCCGCGAGACCGTCGCCGGAGCTTCCTATAAAGACGTGCTGATCTCCGAACTGCGACTCGTCGGCACCAACGGGGCGCTGCTGTTACCCCAAACGGAGCTGCCGAAGACCGCAGCGCCGACGACCTTTCAAGGGCTCATCGACCGATCGTTCGCTTCGATCCTCCACCAACCGGTCTGGGGAGATTCTCTCGCTCTCGACGAACAGGGCTATCGACTCTCCAAACAATGCGACAACGCGCGCATCCGGGTGCGTGGGAACGGGACATTCGTCATCTACAAGGATTTTAACTACGGCACTGCCGACTCGGCACAGCGGCCGGCCAACATCAACGCCAACGTCGTCGAAGGGAATTGGGAGCCGAAAGGCGGTACGCTGCGGATCTTCGGTCGCAAATATGTCACGGCGCTTCGGCAATCGGAATACGGCGGAACCAGCGCGCCGGCGACGGCACGGACGGAGATTTTCCAAAGCGAGCTAAGCATTAAACCATACAACGGGCTGACCGCGCAGGAGAAGGCGACGCTCTTCGCCTATTTATGGCAAAAGAAGCACGGGCCGACGACCAAGGCGCAGAAATTCCTTTGGGTGATCGGTAAAGACGATCAGTGGATTGAAGGGGCCAATTACGAGGATTTAGTGAAGAAGATGGATGCCGCGTTGCTGTCACTGAATCCGTATTACTTGCAATCCTCCGTGTTGAATGACCTGGTGCTCCCTTCCGACGCCGTGAGCGCTTGCTTTTCCTCCGCGTCGTGAGGTCCCGACGCGCTGTTGTCTGCCTGCTGATCGTCTCGCTGCTCGCGGCGAGCGTGGCACTGTACCGGCAGCTGGCGCAGGAGCCGTACTTGCAGGGCACGGATGCATATTACTACGCCCTCCAGGCCGAATACTGGGCACAGACCGGCACAGTGAAAATTCCGGACAGTTCGGTCATCCATCGCGTGACCGGGTCGTTGGAGCGGGCCGGCCTCTCGGGTGAGGCAGCCGTGCGCGTCTGGGAGGCGTTGTCGTTGTGCCTATTGGGACTCTCGGGCCTGATGTTGCTGTCGCGTCGCCTGCAAGTTTCGACGACGCTCTGCTGGCTGGCGTTGATGCTGTCGCCCTCCGCCCTCTTCCTGGCCATCGAGTTTCCAAAATTTTTCAGCATGCTCCTCGTAGTGCCGCTCTGGTTCGCCGCGCTGGAGTCCGCGCGGTATCCGCGAACCCTGGCGCTGCTGCTCGCGGCCGGCAGCCTCCTACTGCATCGCGCTGCATTGCCGCTGGTTGCGGGATTTACGGCGATCGTCCTCTGCTCCGGCACGCACCGCGTATTGATTGCCGGACTCGGCGTCACCGGCCTGATCGCGAGTGGAATCTTCTACGATTGGATTCACTGGGTGGATTGGCAACGGCTCTCGTTTCTCCACGCACAACCGGGACTCCTCTCGCTGTGGCAAAATGAATCCGTCCCATTCGCGATCAAGCTGGAGACGCTTTGTTGTCTCGTCGTTGTTGGCCTATGTTGGCTGCGTCGCAAGCGATGGCGCGCCCTCCCCGTCTGGCAGCGACTATTCCCCGCCGCGCTCTGTCTGCCGGCCTTCGTCCCTTTCGGCGCAGATGAAGGCTTCGGCGTCGGAGAGCGCTATGCCCTGTTACTCCCGGCACTGCTGTGGGTTTCACTCCTTTTTCTCACTCCACGGACGATAACGAACGTGTCTTGGAACCGACGGCCGCTCATCATCGTTGCCCTGCTCGCTGCAGCGCTCCCTTGGTTCGCGGGCTGGCGTTTGCGCGCAGTGCAATTGCCGGGCTGGGACGCCGCATTGCCGTCCTTCGAGATCCTCGCTGCAGAGATCGGAGCACAGCGCCCGCCCATGTTGATCGCCCGCAAAGATTTTGTCTTCTTCTACAAGTTCCGCCGCATGCAGGAGGCCTTTCCGTACGAACCGGAGACGCACTGGGATAAGACGCGGGTCTGGCGACTGACGTACGCCGTGACGCCCGAGGAACTGCGCTATTGGCTTCCAGCGGATTGCGACTGGGCTAACGGACGCGTGCAGACCCTCTCGGTCCCGAGCTACCATTTAGTCCGCGAAGATTGTTGGGCGGCGTTGCGATCACAGCTCGTGCCGTCCGAAGATCCGGACTTGTTTCATCGTGTCTGGAAGACATGGCTCAATCCCGCGCAACGGCGACCGGCCTTTCTCTATCCCAAACACGCCGACGATCGCGCAGATGAATTCCCTGCCCACAAGCGGGACTAGCGGGTACGGAGCACTGTATCGTGGAATGTGTCGGCAGGTTTTTGAAAAAGTGAGCTCTTCTACTCTACGCTCACTCCGCTGGGCGCTTCCGGCAGTGTGAATGCGACATCGCTCAATGGGATGAGACTGTTCGTCACTGCGGCAGTGTCGTCGGTGCGATCGTTGTCGAAGTTCAGCGCGATGGGGCTGCCTTCATCGCCTTCGAATGCGAAATACGTAAAGCCGTCACCGGCGGACGCGTCGCAGCTGTTCGCGGGGGCATACGTAATGTTGGAGCTTGACGCAGTGAAGACGGTGCCGGTGGCCGTCCGCGATAACACTTGGCGTTGCGCCAGCGATTGATAGATCCGTTGATTATTTGGTCCGGCCCAGTTGCAATAGAAGCCGGTAATGCTGCCGACGCCATCCGCGGCCGCGTCGGGGCCGAAGCCGAAGTACGCGTTGCCGGAAGCGCTGTTGTCGCTGTTCGCAGTGACGCCGACGTTCAGCACGCGCGTGAAGCCGTCGCGTGCGCCCGCTTGCCACGCGTAGGCCACGCTCCCGGTCGTCGAGCTCGGGTTGAGTTGGAACAAACCGTAGTTCCAATCGTTCCCCCATCCGTCCGGATTGCTCGCCCGTTCCAGTTTGTCGGACGCGTCGATCGTCAGGTCGGCGCTGAGCGGATTGGTCGCTGCGCCGCAAAATTCGCCGAATGAGAGCGCATATTGGAGACTGGTCTCGCTCGACTTGCTGTAGTCGATCACGGTCGCGATCGTCGTCCCGGTCAGTCCGGATTCGCTGCAATTGCCGGGAATGCCGCCACGACCGTTCGCCAGATGGACCAGCACGGCCAGTCGTCCTTGATACGTCGTGTTGTCGTCGTTGGTCGGGACATGCAACAACGTCACGGTCACTTCGCGCGTACTGTTATCGAGTCCGGTCACGGTGCTGGCCACTGTGGAGCGGTACACCGGGTTCCCGGAGGCATCGTCGCTTTGTCGTTCCAACGTCGCGCTGTTGATCGTGAGTCCCGGCACGGTGATGCGGTCGGCCATCGCCTGCTTCATATCCACGGCTGCGTCCCCAATGGCGGGGAGTTCAAGCCCCGCCAATCGGCCGGCGCAGGCCATCGAGCCGAACAGGTTGATCGCGCGATCCACTTCGCTGGCCACGCGCGCAATTAGATAGTTCACTTGCGCGGCGGCACAGGCCTCGCCCGCGTCGCCTTGCGTCTCATTCCAGATTCCGAGATCGCCCGGCGGGAGATCGCCGTTGGGGCTATCGGCCGGGTTGTTAGTCGCGTCCGCGTGGCCTGCGTAAGTGATGCGCGGGCCGTAACACGACGGCGAACGCGGTTCTTGATGATGCGGCGGGATATTACATTGCTCGTCGGAGTTGATCAGATTTTGCAGAAACTCGCGTTTGACTTGGTAACCCGCTGCCGGGTCGCTGGTGTCAACGCTCGCTGCGGCCTTCGCGAGTGACTTCGCCACCGAGGCCGTTGCGCTGGAGCTTTCCGCCGTCGGCGAACTGACGACGAGATCGCCCGGCACGGCCGACGCAACCGTCGTGCTCGACGGCGTACTTGGATTGCCGCTGCTGGTACCGACCGAGCCGGTGCCGCAGCCACTCGCGGCCAGTACACAGCAGACGGCGGCAACACTGATCCCGGTGTTGCGGAGACGGTTCCCGAATAGACGACTCATATGGCGTTTCCCTCTCCGCCCACTATTCCCCGAGCTTTACTGGAGCAAAGGGCATGCCGCGACCGCGTGACGCGATTCCGCCGAGTTAGCAACGCGGCCGGGTGCTGGAATACCGCAAACAGCGGGTGGATCGTATGAATCGACCCGGGGAAAGGCGTGACTGGTGGCTGGTGACTCGTGGCTGGGGGTCGGAGCATGTGGACCCAATTGCCCAGTCACCAGTCACGCAGCTTTTTCTGGGCGCGGTCGATAGATATTGGGAGACGATAGCATGGATGGGCGACAATAACCGCATCAGTATATGAGATCTGCGTTAGCAATACCGCGTCGCCAATTCGCCGATGGTTGGGAGGAGTCGTATTTCGCAGTGCTTCGCGCTGGCGTCGGTGATGAACGCGCGCGACCATCCTGGGGTGTAGGGGCGTTGGCGGAGCCATAAATGGAGGCCGTCGAATTGGGCCGGTTCGTGGCCGGCCAGGAAATACGGCATCCCGAGGTCGAGCGAAAAGACATCGCCGATTGCGACACTCGGCTGTTCGTCGCGGATGATCGCTTCGTAGGTGGGACGCGCGGCGTCGATCCAGTAGTCGCCGACGGTGAAGCCGCGATTCGTCACGGCGGCGTCGAGGTGGAATTTACGCGCGTCGCCACGAACGCGGAATTGGCCAGCAGGATTCGCGCCATGATCGTCCGGACGCAGGCCGCAGCGGCCTAACAGATCGAGGATGCGATCCGTGCTGGAGTTCGAGACGATCACGATCTGGTGACCCGCGTGCAACAGGCGCTGCAATGTTTCGACGGCCTCGGGCTCTACCGGTTGGCGTTTCCCGGCGCGCGTTTCATCGACCATCGTCTGATAGGCCTGCTGCGCCAATTGGCTGTACGAGGCCACGCCCTGTTGCCGCAGTCGTTGCACTAATAGCGCGGCATCGCTTTCCACAGTCCGGCTCGCATCGTCGAGACCATTGGCCAGCCCGACATTGGCCATGAAGGCGTCTTCATTCGCGTACGCGGCGATGCGGCCATGCTCGCGCCAGCCGTATTGTTGCGGCGCTGCGGCCAACGTCGCGTGGGTCTGTTGCAGCAATGCGTCGACGCGCGCGGCCGGGAGCCCACCGCAATTCCGCAGCTCGGTGCAGAAGATGTCGTAGACCAGTCGTGCCTCGGCAGTGATGTCGGTCAGGACGCCGTCAAAGTCGCACAAGAACTTCATAAGGCCGACACCGCCCGGAGTGGCGTGGATGCGGTCGTCGTTGGGTCTGCAGCGATTTCGCGCGCAGCAACTAATTCACGGGCGCGTCGTGTCTCGGCCTTGGTGAGAAACGCGATCGACACCAGGATAAACCCGAGCGAGATCCAATCTTGCATGCTGGGAAATTTGCCGCCGTACAGCGCGTAGAAGAGCAGCGTGACGGTCGTGCCGGCCACGAGCGACGTGAGTCGATTCACCAGGCCGGTAAACGTTGCGGTGCGCCCTTTGAACATGAAGATGAAGACGGAGAAGAACGCCACGATGCCGAACGAAGCCCCCCAAAACGAGGCCCACGGCCACCCTGCACGCGGCGTCAGGATCGCGTTGCGGAACAATTCGATTTGCGGCGCCGACCAACCGAACAACGTCGGCGAGAAAAAGACCAACGTGGCGGCAAGCATCAGCGCGACGTACATCGAGATTTGCTCCACGGCGAAGAAGGCCTTGTTTTCGCGTTTCGCGCCGCGCCCCGTCGTGTTGCGATAATAGTTCATGATATAGATGCGGATCAGATACGCGACAATGTAGCTGCCCAAGATTACCATCGCTGCGGTGTTATGCAGGAAATCGAATGCACCCTCTTTCACTTGCACCATATGGACGCCGATCGCGCCGACCGCAAAGAGCACGGCAATATTTTCTTCGCCGTACACCTTCTTCGTCAGGATCCCTTGGCGGATTTGAACTGCATCGACCAACCGACTGATCACGATGACCGAGCCGCGCATGATGATCATCGCCACCATCACGGAAATGGGGAGCGTGTACATCAGCGTCGTGGTCGGGATCACGACCGCGGTACAGATGCCGGACGGGATGATATACAGATACTCGACCGGAAAGCGGAGACCGAGAAACGAGACCATCCGCTGCGTCTCCATTCGGTACCAGCGCAACCAGAGACTCGTGAGCGTGGGAATCAGCGTGGCACTGGCCGTTCCGTACACCAGAAATTCCATGTCCTTGAAGCCAGGAAACCCTTGTTCCGGACTGCCGAGGAAATATTTCACCGAAAATCCGGTCACGACGTACGCCAGGAAATAGGCCACGCAGAGTTGCACCAGGCGTCTGGTAGTTCCTTCGGCTGTCGGCATGCTCCCTCCGTCGTTGGATAGAACAAAGACCCCAATGCAGCCTGGGGCCGTAACATGCGCCAATGCACAGCGCGTGGCGCCTTATAGGCACGGATGCATGGGATGATTCAAGGGGAAAGCGTGACTGGTGACTCGTGGCTGGTGGCTAGGGAACGGACCATGTGAGTTCCATTGCCCAGTCACCAGTCACTAGTCACTAGCCACCGTTTCCCCAGCCACCGCTTTACAGATCAGGCGGGCGGCTGGGGAGTGTGAACTCGATCGCGGAGAGTTCGATCAGTTCGCTCGCGACGGCGGTGTTGGGCGTGTTGGTGTCGTTGTCCATGCTGCCGCTGTCGGTTGCAAACGTGAACGCATTGCCGGAGCCGTCGTCGCCCGACGAGGTACAGCTGTTGGTCGGGGCGTAGCCAATTGCGGAGCTGGTCGCAGTAAAGTCGCTTCCGCTGGCCGTCCGCGCGATCACTTGGCGCTGCGCCGCAGTGGCCAAGGTGCGGCGATTATCGGGACCGGCCCAGTTGCAATAGAATCCGTTAATGGTCCCGACGGCGTCGTCATCCACGGCCGGCCCGAAGCCGAAATACGCGGTCCCCGATTCGCTGCCGTCGCTCGCGGCCGTGGTCGTCATATTAAACACGCGCGACGCGCCATCGCCCGCACCGGCCTGCCATGCATACGCGACCGAGCCGGTCCCGTTTTCCGGGTTGATGTTGAAGCGGCCGTAGTGCCAATCGTTCGCCCATCCGTCGGGATTCGTCGTGGGGAAACTCGGATCGACGCGATCCGCGGGATCGATGTCGTTGTTGCTGTCGAACGGATCAGTGGTGCCGCCGCAGAATTGGCCGAACTTCAATTCGTACGCGATCGCATTGGCTGCGGTCTTGCTATACAGAATCGTCCCGGCATCGGTCGTGCCTTGCGCGCCGGTGTTGGCGCAATTTCCACCGCCCGCCTGATCGAACGTGCTGCTGCTGATGGCCATCGACAACTTCCCTTCATACGTACTGTTGTCTGCGCTGGTCGGGACGTGCTTCAGAATCAACGTGCCGCTTTGGCTCTGTCCGCCCACACTCACACTGATCGCTAACGTCGACTGAAAAACGGCGTTCCCGTCCGCGTCGTCGTCCAGCCGCGCGACACTCGCGGACGACACCGTGATCCCGCTAATCGTCGCGTGCGTGCTCATCGCGCTGCTGAGATCCAGCGTCTCGCCGGCGGCTGGGAGTTCCAATCCGGCCTTGCGTCCGGCACAAGCCATCGCGCCGAACAGATTCACCACGTTGTCGACTTTCGCGGCCACACTATCGACCAAGAAGTTCATCTGTGCGGCGGAACAGGCCTGCGTGCCTTCCAGTGCGCTCCAAATGCCTAAGTCGCCGCTCGGGAGGGTATCGTCTCCGTCGGTATCACTCGGATTGTTGTCGACGTCGCCATCGACAGTATCCGCGTCTTTGGTCTGCGCCTCGGGATGATTATTGTACGTGATCGACGGACCATAACAGTTGGGACGTGAGGCCCCGATAAAGTCCGGTTCGAAACTGCACTCTCCGGCCCCGGCGATCAATTCCTGCAGCGCCTCGCGTTTCGACGCGTAGTCGTCGGGATTATCGCTGCCGGGATCCTCGGCCGCTTTGCCGGTCCGCACCGCGATCGACTGACTGCTCGCGCTCGCCGTCGGGGAACTGAGCACGATGTCGCTCGGCACCGTGGCCGACGTGTCCGTGACCGTCAAGTCGCCACCACCGGACGAACTCCCGCCGGAGGAGCTGCTGCTACTCGCGGCATCCGTCGTCGTTCCACTCCCACCACACGCGGCGGCCAGTAAGAGTCCAGCCAGTCCAAACCATCCGGTGACCGTGCGACCTGCGCGCATTCGATGCATCATAAGGGTCTCCTCCGGCTATCGATGTACTAGTGCAGCAGAGCAAGTCCCGTGCCCAAACCGCCGTTCGCGATTTCAGCCGGTTACACGCGAACGGAGGTATTTTTTTACTGGATTTGGGGCAGGAGCGAGTGCCGAAACACTCGACCGGCGTGGCTGGTGGCTAGTGACTGGTGGCTGGGGGTTCGGAACAAAGTGCGCTATATTGATCATTTTCCAGCCACCAGCCACCAGCCACGAGCCACTAGTCACCGTTTTTCAGTCACACCTTTCATGATCTGCCGCGCGATCCCGCGCAGCATGCCGACTTCGCGTTGCGTGAGTTGGGTGCGGCCGAAGAGGTGGCGCAGCCGCCGCATCACGTTTTCCGGCTGTCCGTGCGGAAAGAATTCGATGACATCGAGGACGTGACGCCAGTGCACAAAAAGATCGCGCAACTGTTCAACTGGCGCAAGAGGGTCACGCGTGGCAGACTGCGGCGCTTGTGCCATGGCGCGCCGAAATTCATACGCCACTAATGCGACCGCATGGGCCAAATTGAGTGACGGGCACGCCGCGACGGTTGGAATCGTCACGATGACTTGGCAGCTGCGCAGTTCTTCGTTGGTCAAGCCCTTCTCTTCCGATCCGAACAGGATCGCGACCGCATCTTTAGGACGCACGTCGCGCAACACGGTGCCCAGCTCCTCGATCGGAAAAAAATTCGGCCGCCGTTTGCCTGCGCGCCGCGACGTGCCGATCACCAGCCGCGTCCCATCCACGGCTGCGGCGAGGTTCGTCTCGATCTGCGCGCCCTGTAACACCGCACGCCCCCCGACCGCAAAGCGTGTGGCTTCTTCGTGCGGCAATGCAAACGCCGGCCGCACTAATCGCAATTGCTCCCAGCCGAAGTTGCAGATTGCGCGCGCCGCACCACCCGCATTGCCGGGATACAACGGTCGCACTAAGATGAAGCGGGGAATGGGCATACAGAAGATCGTGCTTAAGTGCTTACGCACGATTTTTCAACTGCTCCCGAATAACTTCATAGACACGGGATTTAATCAGATAGTCGGTGTGGCTGATGCCGGCGAGTTCAATGTTCAGCGGTTGATGCGCGCCGTGGTCGTCGCCCCAATGGGCCAGTGGCGTCGGAATGACGTGATCGTCGGCGGAGTGGATGGAAATACAACGCACCGACGCCGGCAGTTGCGATTCGCGCAGTCGGCGGAAGAAGCGCGACGTGGGGCGCATCTGTCGCACGCTCGGCATCGCCAGCCCCCAGCGCGTCAGTCGCGCTAATTGTTGATACGGAAGCCCTTGATGCGGGGTGCCGAGCGTAATCAGCGCGTCGATATGGGCGGAGCCTCCGAGGCACGACACCAGGTAGCGACCCACCAGCCCGCCCTTCGAGTGCCCGACGACTGCAATCTTGCCGAGGTGATACCGCGCACGCAGACTCTCGATCTTCGCCAACACGTCGCGTGCAATGCGATCGATGCCGCGCGTATTCAACGTGCCGAACAGCCCGCCTAAGCGGAAACTAAAGACCTCAAAGCCGTCGGCGCGCAATCGTTTTTCCAACATGGTCAAGCTGCGCCGCGTGCTCCCGAACCCCTGGAGCAACAAGATCGGGCGCGGCACGCCCCGCTGAAAATCGACCCGGCGCGGCACGCGATTGCCGCGAAACGTGACGCTCAACCCCTGCCAATGCCGCCGTGCCGTCCGGCGGGCCTGTCGGTAAAAACGCGTCAGCGTGGAGGCCAAACGATGTGCGGTCACGTGGGCATTATAACGGGTGCCTGGATAAATTCAACGGCGTCGTTCCTCAGGTTGCAGTTTCTGCAACGCTTCCTTGGCGTTCATCGCAATCCAGAAGTCCGAAGACGTCGCGAGTTCTCGGATTGCCGACGCCAGACGACGCAGCTGCGGAAATTTTTCTGCATGCGTACGCACTCGCCACAGCAAATCATTCTGAAGTTCGCGCTTGGATGCGGAAGGTCCCGCTTCGGCCAAACACTCCGACAAGAATTGCAGGGCCACAGAGGGGGCGATCTGGAGTAATGCCTCGGTCGCGTCCGCGCGATCCTGATGCCAGAGCCGCTCGGAACGCGCGTATTCGGACAATTTCGCAATCGCCGGCTTCGCGCGCGACCCCATGGCCCCAAGCGACTGCACAGCGGATACAACGACAGTGGCCAGACGCAGCTCGCCATGCTCGCTGCGACGCACCGGTGTCTCATGCACGATATGCAGCAACCGCGGCAGCAGCCGCGCATCCGTCGGCGCCATGCTTCGCAACGCGTCGATTTCGTCTACATCCCACTGCGGCAAGCGGAGCAGATCGTCGACGGCAGCGGCCGCAGGCGGTCCGATGCGACCCAACAACTCAAGCGCGAGGGCGCGCGCCTCCCCTTCGTGCCCGTCGGGCGTCCGAATGATGGTCCGCAATAAGGGGAGAGCCTCAGCGCCCGAACGGACAACGGCATCTCGAAAATCCGACGGGTAGCCATCGTACGCTTCGGGGCTATCTCGATACGTATGACCAATCCCATCAAAAACCTTCCGCCATACCGGCAAGCTGTCGACCGCATCGAAGCCTAATGGCCACAACGCATCGGCCAGCGCAGCGATGTTCCCTCGCGACCACGTGCCGTCCTGCGCCGCCGCTCGAATGGAACGTCCCTCCAGCGTCTTCTGCGGCACATCGATCGGCAGCGGCGAGGCAAAGCCGGCGCGCCAAAACGGCGCCCCGTTCGACACGGTCGGCTCCGGATATGCCAACCCCAAATGCGCCACAGCAGGCGGCGCATCGAGGGAATAGCGCGCCGTGATCCCTGCGGGAAAGACAAACGGATCGGCCGGATCGACAGCAGCCTCCTCGGCGGCGCTCGGCACGGTCTCCCCTGCGGCCGGGCGAGGCCCGTCGTAGAGTTTGAGCGTATCCGCCGAAGCTACAGCGATGCCCCGTCCCGTGGCATACGCATGATGAAACAGTTCGGGACGATAGATCGGCGCCACGACCGTTTTCACTTGCTCATTCGTGAGCACGCTCCGGACGAGGGACTTGCCTCCTTGCCGTTTGACCAGCACGGCTTGCAAATGATCGGCAAACAGCTGCACGCCAAGTGTCCATCCATTGAGCGGCACGTCCGCATCGCGAAGCGCGGCCACGATCAACTTCGTCTGGGCAACACAATTGCCGCCGCGCCGATCCAATAGACCGGCCATCGATGGAGGTTCGGAACGATAATATTGAAAATATCCGCCCGCGTAGAGTCGCTGCATCGCCTCCGTCACCGAACGCGCACCGCGCACGGAATCCACGACCTGCGACCATTGTTGGGCGCGTGCTCCACCCCACTCGCCACTCGCATCGAGCAGAAATGCGCCGAACTCCCGCGCCGGCGTGCCACTCGCCAGCGGCTCGGCCGCACGTAACATGGAGATACGATGATGCGGCGGCGGCCGTGGTTCGATGCGATCGGCATGTCCCATGTTGGCATAGTAACTATTCCACAGCCCATGCGTGCGATGCACCGCCGGAGCGATTTCCCGTAAGACTTGGTGGGCCGCTTGGAGATCGCCTTGCGCCAAGGCACGTTCCGCCGCACGTAGACGCGCTTCCAGCGCGTGCAGCGTCGTCTGATAGGCCTTGAATTGCGCACGTTCTTGAAATTGGAAAAAAGCCGTCGCTTGGTCCGGCGCGGCCTCCGCCGCCGCCTTCAAGCGGTCCACTTGGCCCTGCCAATGCGCGATCTGTTCGTGCAACACCAGCGCCGTCGGTGTCTTCCCCACCGTGGTCATCCCAATAGTGTGCGGGAGCGAGCCGGGAATTGCAAGAAAGCAGCGGGCCGCAACAGGAGACACGAACGTTTACAGGAACACAATAAACGACCAACTCATCCGCAGTAACGCGTCCCGTTCGCCGTCGAGCGCCAGCAGCTTCGCGGGCGGTTCGAAGAACGGAAACGTGGCGCGGAACGCGCGCAACGCCTCGCTGTCGTACGCGCCAAGCCCGGACCCTTGCAGCACAAAGAGTTCTTGCAATGTTCCGGCCGCATCCACGGCCACGCCCAGCACGACTTCAATAGTGTGACGTTGTCGCGGCGGCGCGCCGTTACTGCGTTGCAACGCGGTGCGGGGATTCCACGCGATCTTCAGCGCGCGCTTCAGTTCCACGAAATAGTCGACGCCCGGATGGCGCAACACGTTCACATAGGTGTGAGCACCGCGCTTGAAATTTGGAAAATAGTCCTCGGGCAATGCGGGTGTCCCCTGCCCTAAATCGGCCTCGACCGCTGTCGCGGGCAGGCGGACCCGTCGCGGCAAGCGCGGTTCCGGCATCGGTTGCGTCACGGCCTCCGGCGTCGGTCGTGATCGTGTTCGTGGCGCCGCCGGTTTCACTGCGGGTGTCGGCGCTTTTTCCGCAGCTGCCGCAGCTTGCGGCCGGCGTGCCGGAGCCACGGTTTCTTGGCTGGTCGTATTGTCTGCTTTACCGATAAAACGCGCGCGTTCAGGCCGGATCGCATTCGCGGGTTCCGTCAAGTCGATGATCTCGACCGGCGTCTTCGCCAATTCATCCCGCAACGCAACGGCGCGGCGCAGACTATAGTCCTGCACCGCGCTCCACAGCACCCAACTGACAGTCCCATGCAGCAGCAACGACAGCGCCAACGCCGCCAGAATCCAGCGCGGCCAACGCGTCGCCTTTGAAGAGTCGAGAGGTTTCATAGGACGGCGTGGAGTGTGGACCGCCTGTTCACGCCATGCAATGGATTTGTTGGCAAGAACACCCACGGCGCGGGGACTAAGGAAGTCCGGTCGAGGCACGCAACTTGTGCGTGCGGTAGCCGATAAGAGGGTACGAACGGATGGGAGCGCGGCGATGACGGGAAAGACCACGGGCGTCCAGGGGCCTACGGGGCCACTCGCGACGGCGTTGACACGGGTACGGGCGGGGCTCGCGGCGGGGCAGGCACCCGCCGCGTTGCAGGCGACGCATGGTCCTGCGGTGGCGGCAGCCGTGTGGGGCCTCCCGGGCGGCGAGCAGGCGCCCGCGTTGGGCGTGGTGCGGTCGTGGATACGGGGGCGCGCCGTCGAGGCCGCGCGCTTCGCGGCGAGCGTGGACGCCCTGCTCACGGGGTGTGCACAGCCGGACGCGTTGGCGGCCCCGGCGGTGTTTGTGGAACGGCGCGATTACTTTGCCCCCCAGCGGCAGCGGGTTCCCACAAACCTCGATGCATTCGGGTTTTTCGTGTTTGCCACGCCGGCAGGACCACAGCGCGTCGATCCGTTGCTGGATACGCCCGCCGTGTTCCGCAGTTTTGCGGCGCTGGAAGCGTTGGTGGCACAAGGACCGAGGCTGGAGGTCCCGGGACTCGGCGTCCGGGCCTATGCCCCACCCGGCACCCGGCTCACCACGCTGACCGATCTCTATGCGCGGCTGCAAGACGGCGCGCATCAACTTTGGCTCCTCGACACCCTTGTGTATGTCCTGCCCACCGCCCAGTGCCCGCCCGCGCTCGCGGCGGACCTGGCGACCGCCGCCATCATCACGCCGATCACGGCAGTGCCGATCACGCCCGCATCCACAGACCACTCGACCCCGCCGCTGCCGTTCCTGGTGCCGGCGGTCGTGCGGGACGGCGCGGGACCGGCGGACCTGGCGGCATTGCTCGCGGCCGCGCGGGCGTATTGGCTCACCCCCGCAGCCCGGCCCCCCTGGCACGACGATGACCTGACCGCCCTGCCGAGTCTCGTCACGTGGCTCCAGGCCCAGGCGTCACGGCTCCACCCCACGGACCTCCGTCGGTGCACCCAGGTACATCAGGCGTTGGGCCATGCCACGGGCGCCGTGCGCGCGGGACAGGTCGCGGCGGCCGTGGACCATTTGGTCGGCATTTGCGCGGAGATTGCGCTGCGCCCCGCCGTGCTCGCGACGTTCATGACGCAGGCCCCCACCGATCCGACGCTCGGCCTCTGGGTCGAAGGTGAACTCGCCACGCCCGATGGCCACCGCATCAGCGATGCCGTGCTGGGCCGGCTCGCCGTGGCGGCGCGGGCGGTGCAGCTCGTCACGGCCTGGGAACTCGCCGCCGGCCCCCGCAGCACCGCGGCGGCCGCGGACCAACACACCCACACCCTGGCCGTGCGGCTCCCCGCGCAGGGCCTGATCCTCGCAGCACCCGATGGCCGCTGGGCGCACGTGACCGTAGACGCCACAGCGGCCGAGCGTCACACCCAGTCGCTGGCCCCGGCCGCCGCCACCGCCCTCCGCGCCCTGGCCGAGCAGGCCATGGCCGAGAGTCTGGCCTATTGGGCCATCCACGCGGCCGTCCACGGCACGATCCCCGCCGAGGAGCGCCGCCGTTATCGCGGGGTGCGCGGGCTCCAGGCAGCCGGTCGGCTGTGGGACTCCGTCGTCGCGGAGCTCTGGGCCACGGCGTTGGCCCGCCCCGGTCCGGTCGATCTGTCGGCGGTCGTCGCCGCGCTGGAGGCCAGACGTCGCCACTTCCCCGTCGCGGGCCGCTTGCTGGTGGCCGCAGAACTCGCGTGCCTCCACAACCTCGCCGTGCCGCTGTCCCCCGCCGGTCCCCGGCAGGCTGCCCGCGCCCTCGCGCGCTCGAGCGGGGTGAGCCCCCCAACCATCCAGACCATCCAGGCCCGGCTCACGGACGCGCTCACGGCGGCGGGGATTGCCGTCCACGCCGACCCCGCGGCGGCGCAGGGAGTCGCGTCTCGTGCGGGGCACACAGTCGGCCCCATCGTGGCCACCCTGCTCACGACCTGGCAGGAACAGCCCCCGAGTGACCGAACTGCGGAGGC
>JACQUX010000004.1 GCA_016210045.1 Deltaproteobacteria bacterium
CATGCCCTAGCCAAGCAACATTTCGGCAGCGATTTGAAAAGCTAGCGGAGACTTCCCCGCTGGGGCATATCATGGCGGCTACGCCGCTTGTCGAGCGACGCGCTCACGTCGCGACCGATGAGGCCCGCTTCCTCGCGACGGCGCGGACGGTGGCCGCGTCGCTCACAACGGCGCGAAGTCGGCGGGCCTTTGCGGATGCCGTGTGGACGGCCTACTGTGAGGGCCTTGAGCCGGCGGCATGCCCTAGCCAAGCAACATTTCGGCAGCGATTTGAAAAGGTAGCGGAGACTTCCCCGCTGGGGCAGATCCTGGCGGCAACGCCGTTCGCAATCAAGAAATGACGTGCGGTGTCCCCGAATCGACTGTCGCAGCTCGTCACGCAATGCTGGCGTTTCTGCAGTGCGCGCTGAGGCGGTAATAATTTACGTATCGGCGCGGCGCGGCAAGGAGGATCATTCCCCATCCGTCCGCGCACAACCCGCCCCCACACCGCACGGCAGCAACGGCTAGCCACTAGTTTTTTCGCACGAGGGCTGATAGGGTAGCTTTGTGCATGACGTGATTCAGCAAGGTCTTGATTGGTACCTCTCGCCCACCAGCACCGCTGAGGTCGATTGCTGTCCAACGCGGGATGTCTTTCAGGCGCGGCTCGACAGTTATTACCGATCGCTGCAGCACGCGCAGCAAATTGAAGCAGCGGCACTGCTGATCGCGACCATCGGAGAAATTGGGAACAATGCGTTCGACCACAACTTGGGGCAATGGAGAGATCAACCAGGCTGCTGGTTCGCCCACACGCACGATGCGGATATCGAGTGGATCGTCCTCGCGGACCGCGGACAAGGGATCTTGGCGTCGCTGCATCGAGTCGATCCCACGCTCAACACTCATCAAGCGGCCCTAGAAGCCGCATTCGAACGACAAATCTCGGGACGCGCCCCGGAACAGCGAGGGAACGGATTGAAATTCGTCCGACGCATCATCAGCGGCCACGCGCAGCGCGGATTGAGCTGTATGAGTGGCGACGGCCTGCTGAGCTTCGGAGAACAAACGTCCGTCCTTCAGGCAGCACTGCAATCGACGGATCAATCCACAGCGCACACCGGCACCTTGACGATGATCGCATGGGGGACACGATGAAGATCACACTGGTCAAGTTCGGCGATTTGCTAATCTCTCGTCCGGCGGGGCGAGAGGCGGCACTCGTCGTCCAAGCGTATTTCCAACCGGCAACGCCGGACGAACCGATCGAACTCGATTTCACAGGGGTCCAGGTTGTGGCACCCTCCTGGCTCGACGAATTTCTCCAGGGATTGCGACGCCAGTTCGGCAATCGGGTTCATTGTCTCCCGTCGAACAACCCGACCGTCATTGAATCCCTCGCGGTCATGCAGTAACGAACGCGATCTCATTTTTTCCGCAACCTTTTCTGCGCATCCGTCGATAGTAGATCTATGGACACCGTCCGCAAAATCGCGTTTGTGATCAATGGAGATACCGAAGCGCGGCATCTAGAAAACGTGGACCGGAGCGTGCGAGAGCTGAAACGCATGGGCTATACGGTCTATGTCGCCAGCCCGGAGGCCCCGAGTACCGCACCCGACCGCTACGTCCCCGCGACGCACACGGCGATCCAGGCCTTGCTCGCCGACGTCGCGACCGATGCGAACGACGACGTCGTCCTCTACACCACCGGACATGGTGACCAGCAGGGCAAGCGCGGCACCCTCTGCCTGGGCCACGATTGTCGCACTACCGACTTGCTAGCACTGTTCGACGGCAAGGCCTATGGCTCCCGCGTCGTGGTGATGGATCAATGTTTCGCCGGCAATGAACAAAGTCGCTTCACCGACGATCCGAAGACACTGTTCATCACCGCCGGCGGCACCGGCGAGACCGTGTGTTGCGGCTTGTTCGCGCCGAAATTCTGGAGCGATCAGGTCCCCGATCCCGGCCATGACGGCGTCAGTTGGGATGACCGCTATGCGTTCGCCGTCGCCAGCGGACACGAACGCACCTCGACGCCGCAACGCATTCCCACGCTCGGCTACCGTTCCAGTGACACGCCGCCGTTCCCGGCGACGGTCCAAGCCATCGCCGATGGCACCGCGCTCGACGCGCAGTTGCGGCGCTTGCGCCCGGGGCAGTACGCATTCATCACCTTTTCGGCCACATGGTGCGAGCCCTGTAAACGGTATGCCCCGCATTTCGATGCACTGGCCGCTGAAGGGGACGGACAGGTGTTGTTTCTCCGCACCGAAAACGAGGACCTCGCTCGCGCATTCGATGTGACCGGCTATCCCACCGTGATGCTCGTCACCGGGCAGGGCCAACGGTATGTAGTGCCCAATGCCAACCGCGATGAGCTCTTCACTGAGTTGGCCGCCTTTTCGGTGCCGGTCGAGACCCGGATTCGCCGGCTGCGAGCCCGACTCGACAACACGGAGGCCGAGTGGACCGAAGTCGCAGACGTCTACGGCACGTACTCCGACTTGATTGCGGCGCTCCCTCCCCGGCAACGCAAGGCCGCACACACGACGTTTCATGCGCGCTTCGACGAAGACGTGCAGCAACTCGGCACGTTGATTCGCACGGACCCATGGATCTTAGAAGAAGACATTCAGGCCTATCTCACGATGTGGCGCAATCCCCATTGCGGGATGTCGCTGTCACAACGCGAATTGGCCGCATTCCGCACCACCATCTCCACCGCCACCGATGAAAAACAGCGGCAGCGCCTCTTGTCCCTCTGGGGTGGAACCGACGGCGGACTGGTCGCGATGCTACCGCCCGCCCGCCAACAGCGACTGTTGCGCGACCTGTCGGGCGAGCTGCTCCGCGCGGGTCAACGGGTCATCGCCGGCGCACGTCAGTCCTCCGCGGCTCCCCTCCTCGACACGACCGATGCACTGCCGGAGATCGTGGCCGCGACACTGCAATCCATCAACATCTCGAACGCCCCGGAAGTTCCCCCGTGCGCGGAATACACCGCAACGATCTATTTACGACTCCTCCGCCACGCCACCGGCAAACTGCGCCGCGACTTGCTGCACACGTTGCCGGCCGTCGCAGTTGAAGTCGGCCCACAGACCGCGCAGCGCCTCGAACGGATCGCGCTGACCGCGATCGAAACCTCGCCCAGCGACCAGGACGTCTTTGCCGCCGCCATTGCGACGTTGAGTAACGTAGCCTGGTATCAACTCGCGGACCCACGCTCCAGCGCATTGCTCCGAACCCGGGCGTTGGAAATCTTTCACCATCCGCCGATCCCCGGCACGACGCATTTGCAGTGGCTGTTCCGCCACGTCACCACCTCCAGCGACGCGGGGCAACGCAACGCGATCGCCGACGCGTGGATCACGGCCTACCAACAATGCCTCGTGGTCCCGGAGCAAGCCGAGGCAGTCTACGTAGACCTGATGCGCGCGATGTCCTGGGAGGATCAGCTCCGCCAATACGAGCGTCTCGTGGCCGCAACGCCCGGCGCCCTCGGCTACGCGATTCCCGCCGCACTCGTCATCGCCGATGTCTTCACCGCCGAAACGGTCGACACGAGTCCACTGACCACGACATCGCTGACCGAACAGTTGGGACTTGCGCTCGGCGAAACGCCCACCACCGCCGAAGAGATGCGCACCCGCGTCGCCCGCGCCCTCGAACCGCTGTTCGACGACGCCGGCTCGGGCCTCGCCCTGGATGCCGTCCATACGGCCATCACCCTCGCCGGCACCGATCAAAGCGTGGCCACGCGACAGCGCGCGATGCCAGCCGTGCTGACCTCTCTGGAAGATCCGGAGCTGCACGATCGGGCACTGGCGACGTACTCGTTGCTGCTCCAACACCTGAAGCCATCCGAATGCCGTGCTGCGCAGGACGCCCTCATCGCCAGCGGCCAATTTTTTCGACCCGACACGCCGCTCGACCTTGCGCTGTTTGCCCTGCCCTGCGACGCAACGCCGTCCGTCGATCCCCGATAAGGACGCTCCATGAACGACACGATCCGAGGACCGTTGATTGGGCGATTGAATACGCTACTGCAGGATCCGGCGCAGCGGATCACCGCGGAACAATATCGACAACTCGAACAAGCACTGTTTGCGGATGGCGTCGTCGAAGAAGTGGAAGTGGAACTCGTGCGTCCACTCCTCGAAAACCGCGGCCGCCGCTTGGTCGACGCGACCGATCGACAACGGTTCACGATCCTGCTCGAGGAGTCGGCGTTCAATTGGACACGCTATCAATCCAGCTTGGCCGCGCAGCGCCTCGCGCCGCGGACCGATACCGCGACGATGACTGCACTGCAGCGTGATGGATTGCCGGATATCCGAGCGCAGCTGAAAGCACTCGCAGCCCACACGGACGGCTCGTTCACGCTGACGCTCGAAAAAAACGGACGACCCGTGACCTGGCACTATCGCGGCGAAGAAACTTCGCCCGAACAACTCGATGCGCAACTCCGGCCCTGCAGTCTCTTCGAACTCTTTCTGGTGCTGGAAGACTATCGACATACGGTGCCCGAGGGTCCAACGCGAGAGGCGGCGACACAAGTGCTCAGCACGATCGGACGTTGGTTTCGCCACACACACACCTGGCGCGATTTCTATCGCCGCTATTACGCCGCCGGCCGTCGCAACAACGATCATGTCGAGGCGCTCGTCCAACAACAGCGCTCCACGCATCGCGTGGCGATCGGCGATTATCCCTACTTTTGGGGTGCCGAGCCGTCTGACGAGACGCGCGCCGTGTTGCAGTCGACGCTGGATCATCTCTTCGCGCAATATCCCGGCATACCGACCGTGCTGCGCGACTATCACGTTTCAATCGAGCTCTATTCGTGGGACGCGTTGATGCGCACGACGACCGAATTTCCGCAACCGCCACGCCGCACCAGCGGCGCCTCATACGCCACAGATCGTATCCAGCTCAACATCGACGCCGATCCGCAGACACTCGCGTATATCCTGACACACGAGATCGGGCATCGCGTCTATACGGCGCTGCTGGACCAATTCCACGCCGTCGACGCCGAATCGATCGGCGCGACGATCGAGCATCATTGGACCCATCTGGAGCAACAGACCGAGTCGGGGCTGCAACATCGCTTTCCCACCCACTACATGGCCACCGCGGCGCACGAATGGTTTGCCGAGGCCTTTGCGATCATCGCGTTGGGGACCACCGGATGGACGTTGCGGCAGAATCTACACAGCCTCATCGCCGGCCGCGCGATCGGCTACGCCGGGCTGTATCACGATTTTCAAATCTGGGACCCGGTCGGCTTTACGCTGATGGGCGGTGTCATGGCGGCCGTGCGCGATCCATTGCTGCGCCCGATCCTCGATCTCAACGAGACGGCCTTGAGTCGTTTGATGGACACGCCGCACGAGGCGACGTTCCTCGCAGAACGAGCCCAATGGCGCCACGACCCGCGCGCGGCGCTGACCGACCTCGATCACTTTTGCGCGCGACTGCTGGAGCACGCCACGGATCGGATCATGCGCTATGTGCTGGAGCGATTAATTGGCGACGCCGCACTCTCGACGACACAGCAACAACAGCTTCTTGAAACGACGACTCGGTTACATCGCTATTACGAAAATGATGATGAGCTCGTGCGTCTCCACGCGCGACTGACCCATCGACTCGGCCGTTCACAAGCCGCCTATGCGCTGTTGCATCGCTTCGAACAACGGTATCACGTCGATCTCGACCCGATCCGTGAAGAGATCGCGATCGACATCATCCTCCGGCCCGAGAGCGCTGCCAAAGATCGCCGCTTCATGTTGCAACACGCCGCGCCGCAATTGCTCCATCGGTTGCTCCAACATGTCGAAGCCGCGAATCGCGTCCCACGCACGCGTCCTGCATCCGCCCGGCCGGGTCGTCCGGCCTCCCCGACCCGCCCCTCTGCCCCCGATCCGCGCGACGCCGCCATTACACAACTCTTGGCGCTCGACCGCGCACTGCCATACGATTTCCCCGCCCGCGCGCGCCGTTTCGCAGAATGGCCGCAGTTCCACGCCGCCCTCCAACAACTCGTCACTCGCCTCGCCACCGATCCCCGTTTCACCGGAATCGCCACCGCTTTGCAACGCCGCTATCGGCTGACGGATCATGCCCGTATGCCGCGATAGTGAAAGTCGCTTGCGGCAGGTCGTCACCCGGTGATAGGGCGCAGCAATGGGAGGTCAGCGATGATGCGAACCATTGGCATAAAGCGCACGGCGGTATTGGTGACGGCCCTGTTGATCGGCGTAGGCTTGTGCTACGGCGGCGGCGCGTTTGGTGGCGGCAGCGCACCGACGCCGCAAATGCCGACCCATTGGAAAGTGATCTCCGACCATCCGGCGCCGGCGGCGGAAGTCAAAACCATCGGCCTGCAACTACATGCCGCCCTCCGTAGTGTGCGCAATACCATCTATGAAGTGAACGGCCGGCGCGTGCAGCTGAACGTCATTGTCGCCGCCGATACTGGAAACGCTGAGAAACTGCTGACGACGCTGAAAACCATGAAGACCGCCGACAGCCTATTACGAAAAGGTGGCACGGTGTATGAGTTTGTCGGTCCCAATGACGTGTTGCCGCTGATCCTGGAAGGCCGCAAACATCTCGAGGCGATTCCATGAGCACTGCAGAAGGCTTCCCGGTCAAACGGGCGCTCTTCTCCGCCCCCTACTGCTTGCAGCTCGCTGTCTCCGCTGCGGTCTTTTCTGTGGCCTGCGCGCATCTGTCGTTGTTGTCCCTGGCGCGACTGATGGCTTCAATCTGTAGAAAATAAAATGAAAGATCCCTCGTCAGATTCGTTATTCTATTCCCCTCATCCATTTTTAAATAAAAGAAATGACGATCAAAAAGAGTAAATCAAGGCCGCAGTCCGCGCCGAAAACGCCGCACGACGAAAACCCAGGGCATCAAATATTTAGGATTGATTGCGGGAGGAGGGGGGCGAGTTATGAAATCTCTGCCGCATGTCTGCTGCTTTGCCCCGATTGCCGATGCGTATGCGACCACGCTGATCCTCGGCAGTATGCCGGGGAAGGAGTCGTTGCGGGCGGGACAGTATTACGCGCATCCGCGGAATGCGTTTTGGCCGATCTTGGGAGAACTCGTCGGCGCCGCGCCCGCCCTGCCCTACGCCGAACGGGCGCACGTATTGCGCGCGGCCGGCCTCGCATTGTGGGATGTGCTCGCGTCGTGCGCACGCCCGACGAGTTTGGACTCCGATATCGACAACGGCACACTCGTCGCTAACGAGTTCGCCGCGTTCTTCGCGTGTCATCAGAATATCACGCGGGTCTTTTTCAATGGGACGAAGGCCGACGAGTGCTATCGGCGGCATGTGCTGCCGAATCTGCACGCTGTCGCGGTGCGCTACGCCCGCTTGCCCTCGACCAGTCCAGCGAACGCGTCGATTCCGTATTCGCAAAAGCTCGCGGCGTGGCGCGTGATTGTGGAATGAACATCAGCCGCATCACGCTGCCATCAACGCATCGACCAAATGCGCAATGCTGATTTTGATTTTGTGTTCCAGGCCGGCATATTCACTGGGCGCCAAATAATCGCCGAGTTGTTGGGCGATCGCGCGCGCATCCAGGTCGGCAGCAGCGGCGCGGAGCTTGTCACAGAGCGCTGTCAGGCTCATGGTTTTCGATTGCCCGGTTTTGGGGATCTTCTTGGCGTACTGGACGCAGGCTAAGCGCCCTTTCAGGGTCGGCAGATCGGGGAGCTTCCCGACGATCGTGTGCAGAAAATAGATGTCATAGAGATCGCGCAGCAAGCCGCGCTCGTTCCAAGCGCCGATCTTGTGCGCCAACGCCTGATCGAGTCGCATCACGCGAATGATACGTGGCGTTTGTTGGGCGGCGCGGGCAAGTGCGCTCGTGCTCAAGGGTTCGGTCAGGCAAGCGCTGGCTACATTGGCTTCAATCTGTGTGGAAAATTTCTGATACGAGATCAGAAAGCGGACGCTGGTCGAATGCATTTGATGCGTCCACCGCACGCCATCAAGCGATTGCAGCACACGCTCCATCAGCGGGACGATCTTTTTTTTCGAATCATAGGGCACAAAGACATAATCCAAATCATTCGTGTGGCGCGGGCAGTCGAGCAACCGCAGCACCATGCCCCCCTTCAAGATGGCATGGGAGCCCAGCGTGTTCGCCAAGGCCGTCATGATCCACAGCATTAGCCCTTCATTCGACGCGATCGACGGCATGCGCCAGGACTCCTTTCACGAATTGCACAAACCTCGGATTTTTGTAGCGACGCAGATAGCGGCGAATCCGTGCGCCGTTGAGTCGAGACATATCGACATCGCTGTAGATATCGAACGAAAAGCAATATCCGGATTGATAGAAGTAGAGCGTATCGAGCCAGGCCTTTTCGCTATCGGCATAACAAATCCCATTGGCAGTAGCACAATAGCCGAAGAAGAGATCGCGCGTGGGCGCGCCGAAACCGAAGTGAATCACGGAACCGACCGCTGAACGATACATGCGGCTGACGCCTTGCTTGACCGCATACACGGTTTTCTGAGGGATCGACCCAATCAGCAACGCACGCGCCAGGGCCGAGCCGCAACTGATATAGGAGTTGGGGGCCAGGCGTTGACTGACCATTTCCAGATCGAACGCCGCCGTCACGTACAGTCCGCGACAAAACCGTGTCAGTGTTCCCGTATGTTGGAGATCCTGAATCGCGCGTTGCAGACTTTTTTCATGGACGGTCCCGAGCAATGCGCGCAATTCATCGGTCGAAAATACGCCACGATGCGCGGTCTGGTGGGTGGTCAGCAGCGATTGGAGCTGAGCAGCTAATTTCATATCAACAGATAAGGTATAGTAATGTACTTTATCTGGCAATATGAATTTTTGCGCCTCTGCGCCGACCCGTCATCTGTGCTCCAGAGTGACTCCACTGAATCTGGGGTCAACGCTTGATATTTGACATCTGCGCGCACGGCCGAGGCATGTCAAATATCAAGCGTTGACCCCACGACAACACGGGTTACTGTTGGGAAGGCAAGCTTCGAGATCTCCCGTCACCACATAAAGACAGTACGCAGCGGGGTGATTGGGGGATCGTCGTTCCAGTGCATACACCTCGCTCGCAGGGTGGCGCTACAGCCGCCGTCGCAGCACGCCGACGCCCACGCCCTCAATCGTCAGTCGGTCGCGCCGCAGATCCAGTGTGATGGGATCATAGTCGGCATTGTCCGGCAACAGCCGCACCAAGTACGCACTGCGGCGCTGGAACCGTTTAACCGTGACTTCCGTGTCGTTCACGCGCGCCACCACGACAGCGCCGTTCGTCGCGCTCCGGGTACGATGCACCGCGAGCAGATCGCCGTCGAGAATCCCCGCGTCGCGCATGCTGTGCCCGCACACGCGCAAGAGAAAATCGGCGCGCGGCGTAAACAAGCGCGGATCGACGCGGTGATGCGCCTCGATCTGCTCGATCCCCAGTATAGGGGTGCCCGCTGCGACTCGTCCGACGACCGGCAGTGAGAATTCCGCCGCCCGCGCGCCCTGCGCCACCAGCCGGAGGCCGCGCGAGATGCCGGGTCGCATCGTGATGGCCCCCTTACGTTCGAGGGCGCGCAGATGCGCCTCCGCCGCGTTGGGCGATTGGAAGCCGAAGGCGGCGCAGATCTCCGCGCGCGTGGGCGGCACGCCGGCTGTTTCGATGTGCCGCCGAATCAGAGTGAGGATGTCGCTCTGCCGTCGCGTGAGTGGCTTATCCATCCCGCCCGCCTTCCGAATGGGCGCTCATCCAGGCATCCAGCGGGCTGGTGGTGCCACCGGCGGCCACCTTCAGCACATGCGTGTAGATCATGGTGGTGCTGACGTCGCTGTGACCGAGCAGTTCCTGAACGGTGCGGATGTCCGTGCCGCTCTGGAGCAAATGCGTGGCAAACGAGTGCCGTAAGGTGTGTACCGATACCGGCTTGGTCAGATCGGCCTGCTGTGCCGCGTGTTTCAGTGCACGCTGCATGCGTTGCTCGTAAAGGTGGTGGCGCCGTTTGACCCCGGAGCGAGGGTCGATAGATAACGAAGATGCGGGGAATACCCAGTGCCATGCCCAGGTTTCACCGGCCTTGGGATATTTTGCCAATAACGCCCCGGGGAGCTCCACCCCAGGATGTTGAGCTGCGCGATCTGCCGCCCAGAGCGCTCGGGCCTGTTGCCATTGTGTCCGCAGAGCGGGAATGATGGCGTGGGGCAGCATGACCACGCGATCCTTGGTGCCTTTGCCGTCACGGACCATAATGACATTCCGCTCGAAACAAATATCCTTCACACGCAGGCGCAACCCCTCCATCAACCGGAGCCCCGTACCATACAACAAGTGCGCGAGCAGTCCGGTGACGCCGCTCATGCAGCCTAACAATCGCTGAGTTTCCGTAACGGTGAGTACCGTGGGAATGCGCTGCCGTGTGGTGGGGCGTGCCAGTGTTTGCATCCACGGTAGATCCTGGTCGAGCACGTCCTTGTAGAGGAATAACAGCGCGGACAGCGCCTGCTTGTGCGTGGAGGCGGATATCCGCCGTTCTGTGGTGAGGTGCGTCAGAAATTGCTCCACCTCCAAGGCGCCCATCGTTCGCGGATGCCGCACCCCATGCCACCGGATGAAAAACCGCACCCAGTACACATACGCCTGCTCGGTGCGCAGACTGTAATGCAGATACCGAATCCGCTCCCGTAGCTGATCCAAGAGCCGTTTTGACGTCAAAGGGGTCTTGCAGGGTTTGGGGGCGCGGTTAGCACTGTACATAAATACAGTATACAGGAGGGCAGCTTTATGGCAAGCATCTTCCTGCGACATCGTGCCGCCAAGTTATATGTCACGGAGCCAGGTTATCTATCAGCGCGTGACATCTAAATTACGTTAGAGGTACGTACCTGGCTTGGCTGAGCAAAGCCGCGTGGGATCGTCCCCGCTGGAGGCGAACTCAACGAAGGAGGGCTGCATGGGACATCGGCTTTCGGTACTCGCACTCGCCACAGCTCTACTCACCGGTTGCGCGGCTGGAGGATTCGGTACGGCCCTTCCTGCGCCGCCCGACATCGCCATCGCGCCCCCACCGTCCGACCTCGCCCCCGAACTCGCTGCATTCTCCGGAAGCTGGGAAGGTATCTGGGACGGGGTGCTCCCCAGCCGACTGATCGTCGAACGAATTGACGCAACCGCCGCTCGGGTCGTCTACATTTGGGCGCGTGATCCGAATGGCTACTTTCAGGCAGGCTACTCACGACATAGCGCGAAAGTTCTTCCCGGCGGAAAGATCGAGTTTGGCGGATCCGGTCGTCCCTATTTCGTCTTCACTATGAGTAGGGATCGGACCAGCATCGCCGGAGAACGCGAGAGCCAGGGGCGCATCAATACGACCACGATGAAAAGGGTCGGCCAACAATAGAATCGACCTCTAACTTCGCAGTGCACCGGACCGGCGGCTCGCGTTGCTCGCCCCCGGCCGGTGACCGCGGCGTTGGGCCGTTTCAAACTAAGAGAACCGAAAAATGCTCGACCACATAGGGATTGATGTTCAGAACTACGAAAAGAGTAAAGCCTTTTATAAGGCAGCTCTGGCTCCGCTCGGCTACGAACTCATTATGGAAGTTCAAGGCTGGGCTGGCTTCGGTGTCGGTGGCAAGCCCGACCTCTGGATACAGGGTGGAAAGCAAACCACCCCACGCATTCATGTCGCGTTCCGGAGTGAAAATCGAGAAAAGGTTCGCGCTTTTTATGATGCCGCATTAAAAGCTGGAGGAAAAGACAATGGGCCACCGGGAATCCGAGAAATCTATCATCCCAACTACTACGGCGCCTTCGTTATCGATCTCGATGGCCACAATATTGAAGTCGTGTGCCACAACCCAGAGTAATCGGCCCAACAACCGGTTCCACGCGACCGGCTTCGCCGGCGCGTGAACCGGAACGTTAGGCGGCACAGCATGGCTCTCACCCGTTTCGCCATGATCATCAAGGGACCTGGCTACAATCCAGCAGTCCACCGCGTTTCTCTAACCTCACCAGAGTTCACGACGATTGTCGTCTGCGTGTCTTCTTTCGAGCAGGCGCTGCCCGTCGCCAACGAACTGCTGCAGCAGGGCGTCCAGCTGATCGAACTCTGCGGCGGTTTCACGCCCGACCAGGCGTCCACCCTGCGCGCTTCAATCGGCCAGCGCGTCCCGGTCGGTGTGGTGCGTTACTCGGTCGCTGAGCAACAGCACCTTGCCGTGCTCCTCGACAACCCGTCCTCCGAGACGTAGCGCCTGTCAGAGCACCCACCATCTTGTTCGTTCTGGTTCGTCCAGCCGCTTCGACCTCGGGATCGCAGAAGTGTCACGTTCGAAGAGCACCGTGCCGCCTAAATTACGTTAGCCGTTTCTGAAAGGTTATCAGTAATGCCGAATATTGTTTACATCCTGACGAATGAAACAATGCCGGGGCTGGTCAAGATTGCGCTAAAGCGCGCAGTCCCTTAGCTCCACGTTAGCCGAAATTTTTCAGGAACAGGTTTATTATTGTTTTTTCATTTTTTTTCATTATAATTCACGAATATGAGTGAAACATCGACTTTATCCACTATAATTGACACCCAAGTTAAGGAAGCCGTTATCAGCTTCTGCAAAAAACGTGGCATTAAGCTCCGTTACCTGATCGAGCAGGCCTTGCTCGAACAGTTAGAGGATGAAATCGACCTGGAAGCTTATCGAGCCAGGCGAGATGAGGAAACGATTCCCCTAGAGCAGATCTTGGCGAAGCGCGGCAAAAGGAAGCGATAATGGCTGCGTACAAGGTCGAATTCGTCAAAAGCGCCAGAAAAGAATTCGATAGGCTGCCCACAAAAACGCAGGCGAAGACGATTGAAGCCTTGAATCTGTTGTCCCAAAACCCCTATTCTGAATTGCTTAAAATAAAAAAACTCAAGGGCGCGGATGCTCTCTACCGAATTCGTCTGGGCGATTACCGGATCATTTATGAAGTCCGTAATGATCGGTTGGTTATTTTGGTCATTAAGATCGGTCACCGTCGAGAGGTATATCGCGGCCTATAGGCTGCTAATCGCCTAACAAGACGTTGCAGCGGAACCAGATACATCTGGGCACCGGCATGGCCGGCATGGGGGTCAACTCTCAACACCTGACACTTCGTTCCGTATCCACGCCAGTGTTGCTCTCAACCGTGGATCTGCGTGCGGGTGTTCCAACCGCTTAATGACCTGCAAAACCCCGCTGCCATCCCGGTAGCCCAGCTCACGTCCCACATCCATCGCTCGCTCGCCACCCCACTTCACCCGGATCCAGATTTGTATTCGGGGATCGGTTTCCTTGGCCACAATGTCTTTGAGCTGCTTCAGTCGTTCGCGGTGCGCCGCATGCTGCTCTGCCAGCGGATTTCCTCCTGCCCATCCTTGTGCTTCACCACTCTCGCGACCTTCTTCCATGAGGTGCTGCATCTCCAAACGGTATTTCCTTTGCGCCGCGCTCCTTCTGCTGTGCAGAGGAGATGTGGCGAAGTGTCAAGTGTTGAGAGTTGACCCCATTCTCAATGGCCCTGTCGGCTGAGCATCAGCAGCGCGGCAAAAAAGTTGCGTCGGTGTCCGAGGTCCATCTCGCCGGTGCTCATCTGGGATGGTGCGGATCGGTCTGACGCAGCAACCGGCGAAGCGTCTCCGATTTCGACAGCCGTTCACGCGCTGCAATGCGCGCCAGCCGTGCGAGATCGTCCTCGGTCACGCGGATGTTGAGAGTGCGCCAATGTTGGGTACGTCGTCGCTGTTGGTATCGCGCGGCGACGCGGGCGGCCGCACGGCGGAGATCGTGCACCGGTAATCGACGCCATTGGCGCTCCGGCGGCCATGTATCGAGACCATCCAATACTTGTTGCAGCGAACGGTGCTGTGCGACATCGCGCCGCCACCGGCAGATGACGGTCGGGCGATGCCGTAACAATCCGGGTAAGAGTTCGAGGACGCGGGGCTCGGACTCGCCGGCGGTCAGGATCTCCTCCAAGGTGATGCGCCACCGATGCGGGGTGAATTGATTATGCACGAGAAGGCGCTCATACATGAGCCGCTCGATCACACGTTGTACGGTGGGGAGGGTCATGGCGCGAGCCACCGCAGATCAATGCCCATGCGTTCGATTTGGAAACGGTCATCCGGATAGCGGGAAAAAAACTCGAGCACCAGCCGCCGGTCGCGCTCCCGATGAAAGCGACATTTGGAGGCGATCACGTATCGCGGCGCCGCCACACGCACGTGGACGTGCAGCCCATCATACCATTTTCGATAGATCGTATCCGGTGGCATCCAGATCAGATGTTGGTCGGGCTCGAGTTGCAGCCCGAGCGGTCGCAACAAACACTGCAGCTGTTGTTGGACGGGGTACTCAAGTGTGCCGATGGCATCGAGGTCCGTCGTCCCTGCGACGGGAAGATCAAGAGCGCTGAGTAGTAACGCCAGTTGTCCGACGATGCGAAGCCGCACCGGTGTCTTTGGCGCAATATATCCTTCGCGGTGCGCCTCTGCGATCTGTCCTTCGATCCATTCATCCAGGGCACCAAAGGTCGATCTGAGTGGCTCTGAAATCATCATTGAAAGAATAAGAGTTCCATAACGACAATGTCAATACATTAAACAATAATAATAATATCATAGTGATAACTTTGTATCATGTATCGCATGATGGGTGGCGTGGTGCGCGTGCGAACAGATCCGTTTGGAGTATCAACCTATCGATCAGAGAATAGTTTTCTCTGCAGCGCTGGCTCACGCCGTGCGCTCGATTCGCCACCCGAGGTTGCGGACAATAGCGCCCCGGGGGGATTGGGAGGGGCATGGGGGTCAACTCTCAACACCTGACACTTTGTTCCGTATCAACGCCAGTGTTGCTCTCAACCGTGGATCTGCGTGCGGGTGTTCCAACCGCTTAATGACCTGCAAAATCCCGTGCCATCCCGGTAGCCCAGCTCACGTCCCACATCCACCGCTCGCTCGCCACCCCACTTCACCCGGATCCAGATTTGTATTCGGGGATCGGTTTCCTTGGCCACAATGTCTTTGAGCTGCTTCAGTCGTTCGCGGTGCGCCGCATGCTGCTGCCAGCGGATTTCCTCCTGCCCATCCTTGCGCTTCACCACTCTCGCGACCTTCTTTCATAAGGCCTCTCCACCCGAAACCAACCCTCCTTGAAGGTTCGACCATTTTAATAGAATTGACCCTGACGTGTTTATTCTTTAGAACTCCCGCTAATCTGGAGAGGGGGGAATATGAAAATCATGGCCGTGTCGATGCCCTTCATGATGCTGTTGTCGTTGGTCGGACTCAGCGGCTGCACTGGTTCCGCTTCAACAGGGAGTGATGGCACCTCGGAAACCGCTGTTGCCGAAAATAGTATCTTGAGTCATGCACCAAGTCTGACGATCGACTTTGCCTCGACGAACATTGCCCCTTCCTTGTCCCCCACTCTGAAAACGAAGAAGGCTGCCAGTACGATCGGAGACCTTTCGGTCGGGGGGTGTCTTGCGTGGTCGATTCGCAAGAATGCAAAATATTACACATCAGCCCTGCAATATCTCAAGTGCCTCTACTCGGCGGCATCTCAGGCCGGCCTGATCGACCTAGAAGAAGGGGAAACGGTTTTCTTGAACCTGGAGCTCCCAGGAGCAACCCTCCCTACAAAAATTTCCGAATCAAATGGCCTAGTCACTATTAGTGTTTGTTATAACGATAGTCCGACGGAAAACATTCGATACACTCTTCAAGAAAGCGGTTCGGGCTATCTCGTCACTGGAACCTCTTTAATCGAAAATGGCAGCGGGGCCGGGACCTACGTTTACTCGGATGTCACCGTGGACACCTCGACCGCGTCTGTCGAGGAATATCTCTTCACGAACCATGTGACCAATGAAACGAGCGCCTCGCTCTGTTCTGGAGCCGGCGGCACTTCTCTCACAGAAGACGACAGTACGTGTTTTCTGCGAATTGAAGGACGATTGACCAATGATGCAACCAGTTCGGACAATCCGTTCAGCATGTTGTCCGGTGTTTTTTCCGAAAAAAATTCCGCGGGGGTGCGCACGACCGCTTCCGCCTATTCCAAATTCATGGGGGGCATTGGGGCGACGCTCTTTTCAGCCGGACTCCCCGACGTCAATAGTGACGTCAATGGCTCCACCGCCCTCGACTCCTGGGGCGCCGCCGATTTTGTCACGACAACGGATGCCGGTTTTGCCAGCACGGTCTCCGCCCAAACACTCGTTTCCCGCACTGCGACCCTCCCCAGCATCGATTCGGCCTGGGATTGTCAGGCAACCGGACCGACCGTCAGTCTCTCTCTTGCCAACTTTCAGTCAGCCATTGAGAGTTTGCGTTGTGCCGGAGAAACACTCAACAGCGCCGACATGACCAACTGTACCGGAGGAACGACAGAACTGACCGAAGTAGTGGATGGATACCTGTGCGACACGAACGATCCATTAATCGACACCGCAAGCCGGAATTGTTCTTAGGACGTGTGGACATTCAAAGGGTCGTCATTCTGAGCCGCAGGCGAAGGATCCAGTGGTATCAACCGGATCCTTCGCTCCACTCAGGATGACAGGTACTTGCCTCGTAAAGAAAATGCGCTTCCCAATTGATCGCTTACGCTATTTGTCCACACGCCCTATGAGCCCGATAATCAAATACACCAATGAACCGCTGGGCGATGTCAAAGTCATTCGCAAAGAGACGATGTACCGCGACTTGTGCCTCGACCCGTTCATCTTGTCGCCGGGCGCAGAGGTGATGCTCGATTTTAATGTATTCATGACCAACGAGTTTGCGGCGTTTTTCTCCCGCCATCCGAACATCACGCGGGTCTTTTTCAATGGGACCAAGGCCGACGATTGCTATCGACGACATGTGCTGCCGAATCTGCACGCTGTCGCGGTGCGCTACGCCCGCCTCCCCTCCACCAGCCCCGCGAATGCCTCAATCCCCTATCCGCAGAAGCTCGCGGCGTGGCGCGTGATTGTGGAGTAGCGTCGCCGCTCCGTGCGTCCTGTGGGGGAGATCGCCGCTGCGGCGGAGCAACTTTTGTGCTCCATGGCCGATAACTACTCCGGCAATAAAAGAGGCGGCATGGGCGATAAGATCAGGCAGAACGGCCATCCGGAAGTGCTGGTCATTGCGGCGACGAGCTTTCATGAGGCGTTAGCGCCGTGGCTGGCAGAACGACGGGCGCAGTATGACGTTGCAATCGTCGATCCGACCGTGATCGACGCCGCCTATCCGGTGCTGGAGCGGCCCGCAGCGATTCGGCAATATGTCCGCGATACGTATGCCGCAGGTCACGGACGGCTCCGCTTTTTGCAACTCGTGGGCGATGATCAGGGCACGAATGCGCCGGAAGATCTCCCGATCGGCCGCACGCCACAGGGCGCCGGCGTTACGGCGACTCCGCCGTCCGACGATTACTATGCAAACGTCGATGACGACCCAGCAGTGGAACTGGCTGTCGGGCGCTTCTCGGTCCAGACGGCACAGCAATTACAGGCCATCGTTCGGAAGACCATGGCCTACGCCGCTCGCCCCATCACGGCCGCACCGCTGACGTTCTACGCCGGACTGGGAAAATTCGGCACGGTCGAAGATCTGCTGATCGAGGCCTTTTTCTACGCGACGCTGCAGCAGATCCCGACACAACAGCCGATCGATTTGGAATATGAAGCAGAGGATTCGGCGTTTCATCATCAACGCTCGATCGGCGCGATGCTCGCCCAAGGCGCGCTAATCTTCACGTACGTCGGGCATGGGGCGCCACACGTCCTCGGCACGAAAGACCGTTTCGGCACCAAGGATCTCGCGGCGCTGACGATCGCAGGAATGCCGCCGATCCTCAATCTCCTGGCGTGTTCCGCCGGCTGTTTTGCCCAACAAGATTGCCTCGGCGAACAACTGGCGATCCATCCGAATGGGCCGGTGGCGGTGATCGGCTCCAGTCTGCCGATTCATCCGACCGTGCTCACGCTGTTCGGCGACGCCATGGCGAGTCGACTGACGACCTCTGATATGACGCTCGGCGAGGTCGTCCGCTTCGCGAAAACGGAGACGATGCGGACGCCGGGATTGCTCAGTCGCATCCTCGATGCCGTGCCGGCGCTCAGTCGCCGCATCGGCATTCCACACAGCATCGCGGACCTGGCGCGCCGCGAGGCACTGCAGATTACGCTGCAAGGCGATGCCACGCTGCCTTGGCGGACCAGCATCACGGCGAGCGCCGTGCCCTCGAGGCCCACGTCGCCGTTCGATCCCTGGGCCAAGTTCCCACGGCCTGCGCAACCGATCGCGGAGCGGATCACGCATCTTGATGCCGCGGCGATCGAGGCCCCAGCGACGCCCGACATCGTCGACACCCGCAGGCTCCCCGCGACGGAATTGGCCACGTTGCTGCATCTGCTCGATTACGTGACGTATCGGCTCGCCGCGCAGTTGCCACTCCTCGGCGGATGGCTGCCCATGCCGGGCACGATCACAATCGACCGCGGCGTGTTGACGATCCCGCTGCGCCACGCGATGACGATTTCAAGTGCGCTGCTGCCGGAATCGATCCGGACCCTGCTCTTCGCCAACGGCGGCCCGGGCGAAGTGCGCGTGACCACGCCGCTGCGCGGCATCGTGCGCGTTGCACAACAGAAACTCCGACTGGAACAGATCGAGGGACTCCAGGTCTTCTCGGCCAGTGCCGCCGTGGGCCATCCGATCCGCGCCATCGAATGGGATCTCACTGCGGGACAGCGACCCGTGATCACGCGCGGGCCCGCACTCATTCCACAGGCCGTCATCGACACGGCGAATCAACGACTCGCGGTCTATCGCACCGCGAACGGCTACCAGATACATATTGCGGCCGCCGGTCCCGAGTCACTTCCTTACTACACCCTCATGCGGCCCCAGCACGAAGGGGCCGCAGCGGCGCGCATTCTTTTACAACCGTTCAATCCCACGCACGATGCCCTGTTGCTCCCCTCGGCAGAACGCGCTGACGTGGTGTTGCTGCCATTACCGTTCGGCTGGGTTGCGAATCGCGTCGAGGCCGAAGGCGGCGGGGTACGTCTGCAATTGAGCGAGTTGACCGCCGGCAGCAAAGAAACCACGTACTTGATGATTCCGCTGGTCGCGGCGACAACCCACGGCGACCTCGATACGCTGCTACAAATCCATGGCACCGCACTCCAAACGGCGCTGCACCTGTCGCGCCCTCCCACCCTCGTGCCGATTCCGGCGTCGCCCGATGGGCTCCCGCTGGCGAACCTCCGCGTGGTCGCAACGGCCACCATGCAAGGTGACGCCGATATAGTCGCTGGAGGCACGCCGCTGATCCCGGCGCCGCCTACGCCGGTCAACACGCCGGCCGCGCCGACCCCCACGCATGCTGAAGGACCCGCGTTCTCGCTGGGCGGGACCATGTATTGGGGCGCGCAGGTCTATCTGGTCCTCGATACGTCGGGGTCGATGGGCGCCCTGCTCCCCCGTTTGGTCAAGAGTCTGGAGCTCGCGCTGGAGCACGTGCCCGGGATGTTCCGTCCGTTTCTGGAGATTGGCGTGCTGATCGAAGAGCGCGGCGCCGCGCGCGAGTTGCTCCCGCTCACCGCCATGACGGCGGCGGGGATGCGGCAACTGCGCCATGCATGCGATACGCTGACATTTCGTGGGGTCGACCAGTCGACCGAAGCGGCCGTATGGAAGGCCCATGCACGATTCGTGGAGGGTCCGACGGATCGACTCTGGCGGCAGATTATCACGATTACTGATACCGAAGGCGCAGCGCAGGCGCCGCATCATTCCCGCGTCGAACACTGGAGCCACATCACGATCGATCAGGGAACCATCCACGTCCCACCACTCGGACCGATTCCGTTAGCGGCGGCACATGCAGCAACTCCGTTGCGCGACGTGCTGCGCGGCCTGGGCGTCGCACCGCCGCGGATCGCCGAAATCGATGCAGTACTCGGCAGGCTCACCCCACACCGCCTCGACTCTGGATTGCAGAGCGAAGCGACGGCGCTGGCGGAATGGGCCACATTGCTCAATCGGCTCAGCGATCCGCAGCGCACGACCGAATTGGTGGCAGCGCTCGTGCCGTTGCTGCACACGCCAGTGGAACAGCAAACCACACCGGAATGGATGGTCCAGTGGTCTGTGGCCGCCATGAGTCTCTTGCCGGAATCCGTCGCCGCACCGCTGCTCCCCGCCATCGAGGCGCTGTTGCGGAGCAACGCGCGCGATCTCCCGATTCGCCTCGAGGCCGCACGCAGCATCGGCCGTCTGGCCCGCGCCGGCCATGCACTGGCCGTCACGCGTTTGGAACAGTTGGCGCGACACCCACTCGCGGAAACCCCGCTCGCGGCGTTCATTACGGCGGAGTATCGGGCCGTCGTGCGCCAGCGAGGCAACGACGCCTGCGCGATGACGCATTGGACGCATGTCCAACAGGATCCATTTGGCACCGATCCGCACATCGTTGCGGATTGCGGCCGCTCGGTCACGACCGTGCGCACGCTGCTCCACCAACTCCAGTATGGCCCTGCCAACGTCCGCGCGGCGGCACTCGAAGCAATTCAACAACTGCTGACGCCGCTGGACCCACACGATCAGCGCCCGACGGAGTTCCGACCGATGGTCGGCGCTACGTTTCGCACGTTGCTGCAACGGCCCAGCTTCCGGTCATACCAAAGCGACGCCGCGGCCATTGCCGAGGTCATTCGTCGGCTGCAGCTGGAACCGGAAACCGGGCTTGTGCCACCGGAGGCCCCGCATGACCCGCGTTAATCCACCACCCGGGGGCCTACCACCTCGGCGGGACGATGAGTCGTCAACCGGGCCACGCACACCCGCGCCGCGTCCGGCGGCCGGCTCCGTGCGCCGAGCGGCTGCGACGGAGGAATCGCCCGCGCAAGTCATTACGGCAGATCCGCGGATTACGGCCTACACGCAGTCGTTGTCCGACCCCGCCATACCGCGCCGCAGTCTGGGACGACTGCTCCATCGCGTCCAATTTTTTCCGGAGCGCCCGGTCCGACTGATCTTCCTGCTCGATCACATCGCCGATACCGACCGCACGCTCCTCCTCGCGTGGACGGAACAGTTCATCCACGAGGTCACCACGCTGACAGGAAATCCACCCGCGATCGGCATCGTCACACGAGGCGACGCCGCTGCGGCGCCGCATTTCCAACTTCCGCTGACGCGCATGGATGCCGCAGGTCGCGCCGCCCTGTTCGGCGCACTGCGTACTGCAGCGGCCGCAACCGCGCTCGACCATGCGGCGGCCGCGCGACTGGCACTCGCCGCGCTGGCACCAATCGACACTCCCGATACGGATCCCCAACTCAGCAACGACACCGTATTTGTCGTCGATGGCAATCTCTACGACGGCCGGCCGTCCTTTCTGGCGACCCGCACGATGGTGGAACAAGAAGGGGTCACGTTGTGGTACGAAGATCAGGCCGCCGACCGCTTCGCGCGGATCGGGCTCGTAGGCGCCGATGTCACCGGCGATGCGTTGCGCCGCGATGCACGGGATCAGATCACGCCGTGGCCCGAGACGATCGAACGACTCCGACAGTCCGCGGCCAATTTCGTGGCGCAACGCGGAAGCAACGGTGCGGCGGATCTCCTAGCAACGGCCGCCGCCACGACCGACTTCATGTATCGATTGGCCGTCGCCCGCGCGCTGTATCCCGATCGCCCCCTCGTCGCCTTATGTCGGGAATTGCAACCGCACATAGAAATCATGGATCCCCTGCTGGCCGACCTGCGCTGTGCCGTCGCCACATCTCCCCAATCGCGCTGCGAGACGTTCGTCGGATCGGCGCTGATCTTTCTCGATATCTTGCGTGATCTGCAAACTCCGGAGGCGCAGACCGCTTACGTCGAAGAGGGATTGCCGCTGTTCTTAACATTGCCAGACAATCTTTGGGCCTCCAATACGGTACAGATCGGCACCAATGATCCCCAGCGGATCGTCTCGTCGCTGCTCGACTATGGCGCCGTATCACTCGATCGGTTGATTCCCGCGCTCATTCACCCCATGAACGCGAAGCCCTTCCTCACCCGCTCGGATAGCAGAGAGGATTTCAGTTACAGTTACGCAATCCGCGATTACCATCTTCTGGATCGCTTTGCGAACGCCACCCCGGAACAAATCGAAACGATCACGCGCGCCGTGCGTGACAATTTTTCGGATCCGTTAGCCGGCGTCATCTGGTGCGCATTGTTCCGCGATCTGCCCGGCTTCGATCGCGCGGCGCCACTCGACGACGTCGCATTGCAGGCCCTCGTCACTGCAGAGGGGGTGCCGGTACTCCGCGGAGAAGATTTTCGCAAAGCGATGTACCTGATGAGCGATTATCAACTTTTTTCGGAGGCGATGCGGCTCGAATTCGCGAAGCGGTTGCTGCCGAAAATCTGGCCGCACACCGTGCCGTGGGGGCATTTTGTCAGCAGCCTCTCCATCGAGACACAGACCACTTTCGTACAGTGGATCATCGCGACGCACGCGGACAGCGTCGGCCTTGCGGAATGGCTCAACGTCCTTCTCGATCCCATTCCGCTCGGCAGACGCGCCACGCTCCTCCACGACGCCACCGCCGGAAAGACCTTCGGCGCCGAGGCCACGGCGATTTTGACCACCCACCGCTATCTGGCGGAAGAGCGGCTGGGGGGATTATTGGCGTATGCCACGTCGCTCCGCGACGCCGTGGAGAGCACGAAACCCACCATACGTCAGATCCCCGAGAGACCCGATGCGACGCCCGGTGTCATGCTCGCCACCGATTACGCATTGAATCATTTGCGGGTGGCGGTGAGGACGGCATCCGACGCGGCACGCCGCGACCTGCTCCAAACGATCATCATCATATTGGGATCCACAGCGTATTCATGGGCGCAACACGATGCGCTTGTCGTGCTCAACGAAACCCACTGGTACCCCACGGAACTCACGCTGTTGGCGGACACACTGCTGCAGCGCATCTCTACCGCAGCGCCCTATCCCACTAAGATCCGCGGGTTGGCCGAGGCGCTCGATCAATTGACCGAACGCGGAGTCACAACGCTCGCCGACTACGTCGTCGAACGGATCGTCGGCGCATCAGCCGTGCCGGCCATGCACCACTGGCCATTAGCCGCGTTCCTGTTCGAGACGGTCGATCGCTTCGCCGGCCTCACAGGACGTACCCCCGAGATGAGCCCCGCCGACTATGCCGCCTTTACAACATTGCAGGAACCACTCTTCCAGCTCGTGGCCCGTGCCGCCGATTCCGAACTCCGTCGCACTGCCCTCTATCGATTACAACGGCTCATGCATATTGCATCCGTGGCATCGATCCGCGAGCGCCTGCTCCGCCTTGCCGAAAACCCCATCGACCCACTCCACTCGCAGCTAGTCGCAACCATCCAATCCACTAGCCGCGCCACCAATCCCTAAACTTGGTTACCCTGTGACTCCAACTACACCTTAACTACACCTTGCGTCCCCCGGGGACTCTCGGTACAGACTGCGGCCCATGAGTGGCGGCGCCGGGTTTGTGCATCTGCATTGTCACACCTATTACAGCCTGCTCGACGGTGCGAATCCGATCGGCGCGTTGGCAGCGCAAGCAAGGGCGCACGGCATGTCGGCCTGTGCGATGACCGATCACGGCAATCTGTTCGGCGCGATCGAGTTTTATCAAGCAATGACGGCGGCGGGGATCCAACCGATCCTCGGCTGCGAGGCGTATCTGCTCCCCAAAGGCGCGTATACGGATCGCGATCCGCGCACCGGCGAAAACGCGCTCTGCCACTTGACGTTGCTCGCCCGCAATCTCGCGGGTTATCGCAACTTGTGCCGCCTCTCCAGCTACGCGTATCTCGACGGCTTCTATTACAAACCGCGGATCGACAAGGCGCTGCTCGCGGCGCACAGTGACGGACTGCTCTGTCTGACCGGCTGCCTCAACAGCGAGCTCGCGCGTCACTTGGGCGAAGGGAACATGGCAGCGGCACAGGCCGCGACGGAGTGGTATCTGCGGACGTTCGGCGAGGATCATGTGTTTTTCGAGATCATGCGCCATGACCTCCCGGCGCAACCGCAGGTCAACGGCGGCTTGATCGAACTGGCGCGCCGCTACGCGCGCCCGCTCGTCGCCACCAACGACTGCCACTACTTGCGCCGCGACCAAGCGGCCGCGCACGATGCGCTACTCTGCATCCAGACCGCGAAGATGTTGACCGATGCCAAGCGGTTGAAGATGGATTCCGATCAGTTCTACTTCCGCAGTCCCGATGAAATGCGCGCGCTGTTCGCCGATCTTCCCGACGCCGTGACCAACACCACGCTCGTCGCGCAGGCTTGCGCGCTGGAACTCGACTTCAAGACGTACCACTTTCCGAAATTTCACGTCCCCGGCGATCGCGACTTGCGCGACGTCTTACGGGAACATACGACCGCCGGACTGGCCGCGCGGTGGGCGGAGATCGTACTGCGCCAAGGCGGCGACACGGCGGAGTTGCGGACGCGCTACGAGGCGCGGCTCCAAACCGAACTGGAGTGCATCACCGCGATGGGATTCGCCGGATATTTTCTGATCGTCGCCGACTTCATCCAGTTCGCGAAGCAGCAAGGCATTCCGGTCGGTCCGGGACGCGGCTCGGCGGCCGGATCGCTCGTCTCGTACTGCCTGCAAATCACCGACATCGACCCGATCTATTTCGGCTGCTTCTTCGAGCGCTTCCTCAATCCGGAACGGGTCAGCATGCCCGATATGGACATCGACTTCTGCATGCGCGGCCGGGAGCGGGTGATTCAATATGTGCAACAGCGTTACGGCAACGTCGGGCAAATCATCACGTTCGGGAAGATGAAGGCGAAGGCCGTGGTGCGCGACGTCGCGCGCGTGATGGGATTACCATACGGCGAGGCGGATCGGATCGCGAAACTGATTCCGAACACGCTCGGGATCACGTTGGCGGAGGCCCTGGAGGCGGAGCCGCAACTACAAACGTTGGCGAAGAAAGACGAGCGCATCGCGCAGCTCTTGACCACAGCGCAGTCGTTGGAAGGATTTCCGCGTCACGCCTCAACGCATGCGGCCGGCGTCGTCATTTCCGACCGGCCGCTGACCGACTTCGTGCCGCTCTACCGTGGGACGAACGGCGAAACGGTCACGCAGTTCGACATGAAGGCGGTCGAAAAAATCGGACTCATCAAGTTCGACTTCCTCGGCCTGAAAACGCTGACGATCTTGCACGACGCGCTCGCGTTACTGCGCCACCAGGACAAACCGGTCCCGGATCTGAACGCGCTGCCGCTGAATGATCCGGACATTTTTGCCATGTTGGGACGCGGCGACACCCAAGGGATTTTCCAATTGGAAAGCTCCGGCATGACCGATCTCGTGGTTCGGCTGCAACCGAGCGTCTTCGAAGACCTCGTCGCGTTAGTCGCCCTATTTCGTCCGGGACCGCTGGGGAGCGGAATGGTCGACGACTTTATCAACCGCAAGCACGGTCGCACTCCGATCGAATATCCGCTGCCGCAACTCGAACCGATCCTGCGCGAAACTTATGGTGTCATTCTATACCAAGAACAAGTGATGCAGATTGCGAGCGCGTTGGCGAATTACTCGCTCGGTGAAGCGGATCTGTTACGCCGCGCGATGGGAAAGAAAAAAGCGGAAGAAATGGCCCAGCAACAAGCGCGCTTCCTGGAAGGCTGCGCGACGAACCACATTCCGCCGGCGAAAGCGGCAATGATCTTCGACTTGATGGAAAAGTTCGCCGGCTACGGATTCAATAAATCGCACAGCGTCGCATACGCGATGATTTCGTACCAAACGGCGTATCTGAAGGCGCACACCCCGACCGAATTTTTCGCTGCGGTGTTGAGCAATGAAATGGGTGCAACCGACAAGGTATTGCAATATTTACAAGACGCGAAGTCCCACGGGATCACCGTGTTGCCCCCGGACGTCAACGCCTGCGAGGAGCAATTCACCATCGTCGGCGAGTCCACGATCCGCTTCGGTCTGGCGGCGGTGAAAAACGTCGGCAGCGCGGCGATCGAGGCCATCGTGGAGGCGCGCCACACCGGCGGACCATTGCAACACCTGTTCGATTGCGCAGAGCGGATCGATACGCGACGAGTCAACCGCCGCGTCTGGGAGAGCCTGATCAAATGCGGAGCGCTCGACACGCTCGGCGTGGAACGGGCGACGTTGCTCGCTTCGCTCGATTTGGCGCTCGATTACGGCGCTGCGCGGCAGCGGGATCGGGCCTCGAATCAAGAGAGTCTGTTTGCCGGGGTTGCGAACGCGCCAGAGGCCACGCCGGCCTATATCGTCTCGCCGCCATGGGAGGAACGAGAACGCCTGGCCCACGAAAAGGCGCTGCTCGGTTTTTACCTGACGGGGCATCCGCTGGAGCAGTTCACCACGGTCTTGGAACAATTTGGCTCCGCGCGCACCGACACATTGCTGCAAGTCGGCGATCGCCAGCCGGTGCGGATCGGCGGCGTGGTCGCGGCGCGACGCGAGATCCTCACGAAGCGCGGCGAAAAAATGGGGTTCATCACGTTGGAAGACCTCCACGGCACCGTCGAAGTGGTCGTCTTTTCCGACCGCTACGTCCCAGCGCTTGCGCTGTTGCAGAGCGACACCCCGCTGTTCATCATCGGGACGACCGACGCCAATGAAGAAACGGTCAAAATTATCTGCGACGAAGTCTTCCCGCTGGAGGAAGCACCCACGCGCTTAGCGCGCGGTATCCATGTCCGGATGGACGCGGCAGAGACCGCCTCGCGCCACCTCGATCAACTGCGCAGCGTGCTGCAACGCTTCGTCGGGGAGTGCCCGGTCTATCTCCACCTCGTGGTACCGGAACAGAGCGAGACCATCCTGACGTTGCCACAAGTCCGGGCCGCACCGACGCTCGCGCTGCAACAGGCCGTCGCAGAAGTATTCGGCCGCGACGTCACGCGCTTCGAACTATGAGCCCCATCCCGGAACGGGTCTACCTGCTCGGCGTCCGACGCCCTGCGCAGACGCGCGGAGACATGCTCCGTTCGCTCGACGAGCTGCGCCGCCTCGTGGACACTGCGGGCGGCGTGGTGGTCGGTCACGCCACGCAGGAATTGAAACGCGCGGCCAGCGCCACACTCATCCATCGGGGTAAAGTGGAGGCCATCCGCAGCGATCTGATCGCCACCACGACCGCGCTCGTCGCCGTGGACGCGGAGCTGACGCCGGCACAAAATCGGAACTTGGCAGACGCCTGGGGCTGCAAAGTCCTCGATCGCACCGCGGTCATCCTCGATATCTTCGCGCGCCGCGCCCGCACCCGCGCAGGGCGACTGCAAGTCGCGCTGGCCCAGCTCCAATATCGTCTGCCACGGCTGGCCGGACACGGCGAAGCGCTCATGCAACAGGCCGGCCATATCGGCAATCGCGGTCCCGGCGAGACGAAACTCGAAATCGATCGCCGCCGCGTGCGCGAACAGATCACGCGCCTCCAGCGAGACTTACGACAACTCGGGCGCCAACGCGCATTACATCGCGAACGGCGCGGCAGTATTCCGCTGCCACTCGTGGCCTTGATCGGCTATACCAACGCCGGCAAATCGACGCTGTTCAACGCGCTGACCCATGAAGCGGTCTTGGTCGAAGACCGGCTGTTCGCCACGCTCGACCCCACGGTGCGCCAAATCAAACTCCCGTCTGGACGGACGATCCTCTGCACCGACACCGTCGGATTTATCCGCAACTTGCCCCACCAGCTCGTCGAGGCCTTCCACGCCACGTTCGAAGAAGTCGCCGCCGCCTCGTTGCTCTGCCATATCATCGACGCGAGCAGCGACGACGCCGCCGCGCAGTCCCGCGTGGTCGATCGCGTCCTGACCGAACTGCAGTTGCACGAGATCCCTCGCCTCACGGTGTACAACAAATGCGATGTCCTGCACCCGACTTGCACCCACGAAACCGACGCGTTGCTGACCTCCGCCACGCACCGCACCGGCCTCGCGGCGCTGCTCGACACCATCGACCAGCGGCTCCGCGCCGGACTCCATCCGGTGCGGCTCCGTCTCCCCTATGCCCAGGCCGGCGTCGTCGCCGAACTCTATCGGCTCGGCCATGTGGTCCGCGTCCAACACCGCGCGGAGGCAATCCATATCGAGGCGTTCGCTCCGGAAAAAGTGGTCCGTCGCCTGGCCTGTTATGCGGAGTAGCTTTCCGTTCCCCTGCACCCGGTCTCCATGCTACACTAGCCGCGAATCATGGATCCCTCTCAACCGACGCGGATGCATAACCCACTAGACGCGCCTCGCCGTTCGCGCCGCGCGCTGCCGTCCGATACCACGCCATTACGGTTATTATTGATCGTCGAAGGGCCGGCCGCGGCGCTGCGCTTGCGCTCTCAACTGGCCACGACGCCATTTCTCAATCGCCGTTTCCAATTCGAAGTCGCGACGTCATTAAAACAAGGATTATCCCGCCTCGCGGCGGAGACATTTAATGTCGTCTTGCTCGACTTGCATCTGCAGGAGAGCGACGGGTTCGACTCGATCGCCATGGTGCACACCGAGGCCCCCGACGTGCCGATCATCGTGCTGACCAGTACCGATGATGACGGCTATGCGATGGAGGCGTTGAGCAAGGGCGCGCAAGATTTCCTGGTGAAGGACACGCTCGACGGCCGACTGCTGGCGCGCGCGATCTGCTACGCGATCGAACGGCAACATTTGCTCGATCGGTTGGCGCAGTCGTCGGAAGAACGCTTCCGCGGCATCATCGAACACAACGCTGACGGCATGATCGTCGTCGATCTCCAAGGCATCGTCCGCTACGTCAATCCGGCGGCGGAGATGATCTTCGAACGGACGGAAGAAGAGATCGTGAATCGGCCTTTTTATTTCGCGCTCTCGGCGAACACGAGCATGGAAGTCAAAATCCCGTGTAAAGGCCGTGCAGCACGGGAGAAACTGGCGGAACTGCGGGTCACCGCGATCGAATGGGACCAGCGTCCGGCGTACCTTGCCGCGGTGCGCGACATCACGGAGTTGAAGCGCGTGGAACAATTGAAGGCGGAGATCAGCGAACACGAGCGCTTGGATCGGATGAAAGACGAATTCGTCAGCACCGCGTCGCACGAGCTCCGCACGCCGTTGGCGATCATTAAGAGTGCGATCGAAAACCTGCAAGATGGGATCGCCGGCCCGATGACGGCGGACCAACAACATTTCCTGAGCATCGGGCGGCGCAATACGGATCGACTCACGAAGCTCGTCAACGATATCCTCGATTTGTCGCGGCTCGAATCGGGACGCGTACCGTTGCGGCGTCGTGCCGTGGAACCGTATCCGCTGGTGATTGAGATCCTGCAACACTGCAAGATGATCGCGGCGGAACGGAATATTGCGATCGTCGAAGAGTTGCTCCCGGAACTCCCGGCCATCGACGTCGATCCGGACTTGATCGCCCAGGCGCTGACGAATTTGCTCTCCAACGCGGTAAAGTTCGCGAAACAACGCATCGTCGTATCGGCGACACAGCTGGAGTCGGGACCGGCGGCGCCCCGCAGCGCGGCTGAAAAGCCGCAAGGCCGCGGGATGCGTCTACCGGCGCGTGGCCTGAAGATCACGGTGCGGGACGACGGGCCGGGCATTCCGGCCACGTCGATCGGCCGACTCTTTAATCGTTTTGAACAGCTCCATATTCCGGGACCGCAAAGTGGAAACCAAAAAGGGACCGGCCTCGGTCTGGCGATCACCAAGGAGATCGTCCATCTGCACGGCGGTGCGATTTGGGTGGAGAGTCCGCCGGGCGGCGGCGCACATTTTCACTGCGTGTTGCCGTTGGCCGACCCCGCGGAGACAACGACATGACGCCGCCACCGCTCACGATTCTGATCATCGATGACGAACCGGATTTTACGGTGTTGTTACGCCCGCGCCTGGAACGCGCCGGATACCAAGTACAGGCCGCGTACGACGGTCCCGAGGGATTGACCGCCGTGCGCGCCTGCGCACCCGCGTTGATCGTACTCGATATCAGCATGCCGAGTATGAGCGGATTTGTGGTGTGCCAGCAATTGAAGGCCGCGCCGGAAACGGCGGCGATCCCCGTCATTCTGCTTACCGCGAAGGCGCAAGAACACGAACGCCAAACTGGCCTCGCGTGCGGTGCCGCCGCGTACTTCACGAAACCGTTCGACACCCCCGCCCTGCTCGCCGCGATCCAACGCCTGCTGACCGGAACGCACTCTGAAGATTGACGATCGAAAATGAACACGGTAGCAGAACCTCCATTAACCCAGGAGGGATGGCTATGCGTTCCATGTCACGTATCGTACTGAGTCTCTGTTGCGCCGGGGTCCTGATCGGCGGGGCCGCGTGTCAGAAGAAAACCGCAGGCGACGCGGGTACGGCAAAACAAACCGCGCAATGCACCAGCCACGACCAATGCGGCGAGACCAAGATCTGCGATCGCGGACTCTGCATTGAAGTGGTCCCGTGCCAAGCCGCATCCGACTGCGCCGCCGGCATGGTCTGCGCCGAAGTCACCAAAGTCTGCTGCCACGCCGACCCGGAATTGTGCATTTAAGGCCACACGGGCGGACACCCCCCGCTACTTCCCGTACTGCTTCACGGTATCGGAGGGCGTGGGGTCGGCGAGGCGAGTGCTGATCTCGCGGCGCAGCGCGGCGCGGACTTCGCAGAGTTCGATATCTTTCTGCACTAAGCGGCGCAGTTCCTCGACGTCCGGCGTTGCCGCGTGGGCCGCCAATGCATCCAAGCGCTGGACTAATTGCCGCAACGCGGTCACGCCATCTGCCGACTCCCCTTCCACGCGCGTCAGCTGACTGAGCGCCGTGTGCAACGCCTCCCGATCTGGCGGCGTGCGGCAGGCCAGCGCGGTCTGTGCGTCTTTCACCAGCCAAAGCTTGAGATTCGCTATCACGAGTTTTTCGATCAAGTCACCGATCGATTCCATAGCACCTCCGATTGACCACATTTTCATACTGCGCCCAAAACCAGCTGTCCTTTGTGACGATCATGCTCGTTTCGGGATAGTAGCGTTCGACCGAGAAACAGCGGCCCGCCGTCAGTCCCCACGCGCCGTGCGGGGCGAGGGTCATCGACCAGAGCAGATACGTCTCCGCCATCCAACTCCATGCATGACGGCTCCAACACTGTGCGAGGTGAAGCCCGGCTTCGCCCCTCCCCGCCCCCGCCGAAGGCGGGTCCGCCTCTGGCGGAGGCGGCGCGGCGAGAGGAAACCAGCGCGCCGCCATAGCCTGTTGCGGCGCAACGTGCAGGCTGCTGAGTTCCGGAATGGAACCATGGACGGCGACGGGACAAAACGACACGGCGCGGCCGCTGTCACGGAAGCGGGTTAAGAAATCGCTCCACGTCGCGGCGCAACACGGGATCATCCCCGGACGCAGCCACGACAGCACCTCGATGCCGCGCTCCGCCGCCAGCCGCACGCCGGCATTCAATCCGTGACACCACGCTGCGTCTGCCGCTTTACTTTGCAACAACGCCGTGGCCCGCGCTGCCGCAAACGTGGCGTCATCTTCCGTGGCCGTGGCATCGAGCACCACGTACCATTCAGAGGCGCTGCCCCAGTAGCGCTGCAACGTTTCGAGTGTGGTCCGCGCGAGCGTTCGTTCGGCCGCTGTATAATGCAGACAAAAGGCGTGCTTCATATCAATCCGCGCTCCACTTGCGTCTGGATCCACGGAATCAATTCATCCAGCATCGTATCGAGTGTCGTCGTGGCTTCAAACCCGAGCAACCGTTTCGCCTTCGCAACGTCAGGGATGCGACACTGGACATCGTATGGATATGGCGGATCCGACACGATGTGCAGCGGCCGCTGACCGTGAATCCGCCGCCAGATCCGCTCCGCCAATGAGCGCACTGTGGTCGATTCGGCGGTCGCGATGTTGAAGTCCTGATTCAACGCCTCCGCCCGCTCCACGCCCAAGCGGAGTCCGCGCGCGATGTCACCGCCATACGTGTAATGACGGATTTGCTGTCCATCGCCCAAGATGCGCAATGGGTCTTGGCCCTTCAGGATCTTTTGGATCAGGTCCGGCACGACGTGACTCATCGCTAATTTGATATCGCCGGAATAAACTTCTGCGGAGGCGCAAGCACGTCGCTCGCCGAGGCCGACACAATTAAACGGGCGGATAATGGTGTACGGGAGTTGATACTGCGTCCACGCGGCCCGCGCGAAATATTCGCACGCCAGCTTTTGAAATCCGTACGACGAACTGGGCGGTGGACAGACTTGTTCATGCCCTTCCGGCGTCGGGAATTGCGTCGCATTCTCGAACACCATTGAGGACGACAGCACGGTGATTTTTTGCAAACGTCCGCGGCGATGCGCGGCCAATGCGGCGTCGAACGTGGCCGCGACGATGCGCTCGTTTTCCGCCAACAAGTCGTACGCGAATTCGTGAAAATAGGAGATTCCGCCGATCCGCGCGGCCCCGGCCACGACGTGATCGCAGTCGGCTGCTAGTTCCGTCAACATGCCGACATCAGTCGCATCGCCTGCGACGAAACGAAAATGGGCCGGGTCGCAATGTTCCAACGTGACGGGACCATATTTGGAAAAATTGTCGAGCCCGACGACGTCGTAGCCGTGCGCCAGGAATTCCCGCACCGCATACTGCCCAATAAATCCCGCCGCCCCAGTAATCAGAATTTTCATAGTGGCTCCAAGGATTCCCAGATGTCCACCACACGCTTCCCGTGGAAATCGAGCGTGCGGTACGCGCGGTGCGGACAGCCGATCACGATCAGATCGCTCTTTGCGATCAGCTCGCTCTTGTCGACTAAACTCGCATCGCGCCAATATTCATCGGCGCAGAGCACCGTGGTGCCTTCGAACAGCAGCAGTTTCTTCAGTTTGAACGCGAGCGACTCGCGGATGTCGTCCACTTCCGGCTTGAACGTCATCCCGAGGATGCCAATGGTCAGTTGGGAGAGATCATGCTCACGCTTCAATTGATCGCGGAGGAAATCGGGCATCCCTTCGTTGACCAGCATCGCCGCGTGGCCCAAGAAAAAATGGTGGTGGTAAAAGGCCGCCAGCTGCATCGTGTCTTTGAAGAGGCACGGGCCGGCGGTAAAACCGGGGCGCGGAAAATCGGCGCCGCGCGGATACGCGTGGCGCATCGCATGGCCGATCTTACGAAAGTCGGCCCCATGCTCCGCGGCGATCATATAAAACTGATTCGCGGTCGCGAACTTCATATAGCGCCACACGTTGGTAAAGAGCTTGGTCAGCTCCGCCTCGATCGGCGTCAGCACGATCAATTCCGCAGTCAGCAACCCAAACAGCGCCCGCGCGACCTCTACGCCGCGGTCATCCATCCCGGCGACCAACTGCGGCAGCGACGTAATTTCGTGGAACGCCGCGCCCTCCGCCACGCGCTCGGGGCAAAAGCAGACGGCCGGCTGCTTTCCGGCCCGCGCCAACAGATCGCGCACATAGGCCGTCGTGCCCGGGAGCACCGTGCTGCGCAGAATGACCGTTTGCGTGTCTTGTAAATGCGGCGCCAAATCTTGCACACACCGCACCACCGGCGTGAGGTGTGGATTGATATGTTCATCGACCGGCGTCCCGATTGTCAGGATCACGATCCGCGCACGGCGCACGACGTCGATGTCGGTGGTAACGCTCAACGTGCGTTGCCGCACCCGCGCCAACACGGCGTCGGCGTCCGGCTCGCGATATGGCATCTGTCCGGCATTCACTTTAGCGACCGCTGCGGCATTGATGTCGTAGAGCACCACCCGCTGTCCGCGATCCGCGAGCAACAACCCGAGCGGCAATCCGACGCGTCCGCATCCGCCGACGATACAGACATCGTATTCAAATGTGTCCATGGATCTCCCCATCCTTCCTCACCCAATCCCTTCCGGGATTCGGCGCGGTGCAAACCCCGCGATCTCCGCATAATGGTCCCAAAACCACGGATCATTGGTATGCACGACGCTGCTCTCCGGAGTAAAGTTGTGAAAAATGAATCCACCTTGGTATGACACGGCCTCGTTGCGCCAGAACGGGAGCGACAGCATCCACATCGGATAGGCCTGGGCGCGCCATTCGGCATGCACCTGGTCGAGCGAACGGCTGAGATGCGCCTCGTTGAAGTCATTCGGACCGTGCAACGTCTCGTCGCAGCGCAGCGCGAAATACCCCGCGTCCACGGCCTGCGGGAGCCGGAAATGGAGATTGCAAAAGTCTGGATAGGGACTGTCCGGACGGCTGGGCGTCCACGTCATGCGTCGGTCCGTCACGGCAAAGCGCGCGACAAAGGCATAGAACGTGGCGGGATGAAGCGGAATCATATCAGCATGGAGAAACGACACCACCTCCATCGCGTCGCCCGCGGCCCACGCCACGAGTCGATTCAACGCTTGAATGATGCCGTGCGACTTGCGCGGCTCGTACGGAGCGCGTTCACAGTGAACGTCAGTGGAAAGACCACTGAATGCATCAATCGGCACCGAATCCGGCCCATCACAATAGAGATAGCAGCGCGACGTCGGCCACCACGCCCGCAAATAATTCAGCGTGCGCACGGCCACCGCCACATCGCGATGGCAGTTCATCACAAAGGCATGTCGGAACGTTCGCGTCATGGATACGAGTGGCGCCCTCCGTAGCACGCAGATCCTCCTTGAGCAATGCGAACCATCTACAGTACAAGCGCAGCTATGGATCCGCTCAACTACGGGACCGTGCAATGGAGTGACGACCATTTGTCGGCCACGCTCACTTGTCGCACGTGGGACCAATCGGAACCGGCGTCGTGGAGTGCGGACGAATTGACCGCAACATGGCTTCCGGCGCTGACTACTGTGGGCGTCGTATTCGGCGTCGACGCGACCACGCTCCACGCCACACTCGCCGCGTGGTTGGCCGACGGTGCCGAACGCACTGCGGAGATCGCCCACGGCGTCCTGCCGCTAGCCGGCCTCGACGGCCACATCAGTTGCATGGCCCCGCACCTCGTGACCGCCCAGCCCGCTAAGGGCGTTGCTGGACAGTCGCGGCCGTGGTCGAAATTGATCACGAACGTCGCGGCCGGGACACGCCTGGCACAATGCACACCGCCGACGTCGGGGACGCCGGGATATCTGGTGACTGGCGAAGAGATCCCCGCCACGCCCGGTGCGATGCCGTCGTGCGAACGGAGTGCACTCGTGCAAGAGGCCCTGCAACCGGACGGCACGATTGCTTACGTCGCGGAGGCGGATGGCGTCTTGCTCGCCCTCACCCCTGAGCAGATCCAACTCGTCACGGAACAAACGATTCCCCACGATCTGCACGATCCTGAAGGTGACGTCGTCGTCTGGGGAGACCTGACCGTCACAGGGTCAGTGCTACCCAACACGGTGCTGCGGGTGCGCGGACAGCTTCACGTTGCAGGGGCGATCGAAAGCGCATTCGTCGAGGCCGGCGGCGATATCGCGGTCGACGGCGGCCTGTTCGGCAAGGCGGAAGGGACCCAAGTGAAGGCCGGCGGGACTCTCAGCGCCAAGTTCGTGCAAAACGCGCGCGTCACGGCCGGCGGCGACATCACGATCCGCGATAGCGTCGTCAACAGCCAGCTCCTCAGCAGCGGCACAGTGGAAATTAGCGGGCAACGCGGTTTGATTCTCACCAGCCGCGTCGTCGCCGGCGGCTCGATCCTCGTCGACACGGCCGGCTCCACCGCCGAAGGCCCGCTCGCGTTGATCGCCGGTCACAATCCGACGTTTTGGCAATACAACGCGCGCCTGACGCGGGAGCTGGAATTTACCCATCGCCAACATGTGAAAGGCAGTTCGCAAGTTGCCAAAGATCGCACGCCGCCGCTGCATCGACTGCAAAACGATTTCGTTGCGCGGCGCCGCTGTGAGGCCTTCATTTATGAACGCATCCTGATGCGGCGCAAGGCCGCGCTCTACACGGAATTGCGCGGTAGCCAGGCGTTGCCGGTCATTGCGATTCGTCGCCAGGCCTTTGCCAACACGGCGTTCACACTCGGCCCTTGCACCCAAACCGTGAAGACCATACAACGCGCCGGCGTCTGTCGACTGTTGCTGCCGCATGCCACTTTGGTCTGGCAGGCGTCGTGAATCGGGGGATACGATGAAACCATTACTCGAACTCACCGTCGCGGATATCATGCATCCGAATGTCATTACCATCCCGACCGGCGCGTCCGCGGTCGAGGCGATCCGGATGATGGGAACACAGAAAATCTCCGCGCTAATCGTGGAACCGGAACACGCGCACGATGCTCACGGCATCATTACGCGCAAGGATTTAGTCATCGAGGCGATGGAAAATCTGGAGACACTGACCCATTTGAAGGTGGGCGACATCGCCACCAAACCGGTGATCAGCATTCCGCCCCACCTCGGGATCAAACACGCCGTCCGCTTGATGCGGCTGGTCGGCGTCCGCCGCTTGGCCGTCTTCGACGGTCCAAAACTCGTCGGCCTGATCAGCAACAGCGACGTCTTCCGCGAAGTACTGAAGCTGGGACACTAAAATACCCTTTGACACCTCCCGCTGCCTGTGCGACGCTTGTTCCCAGGTAGAGTTACGTGTCCGAACAACTTAACGAGCCATGGAATTGTCACACCGCAATAGCACTCCGCTGTTGCGGTGTTTTCATTCCGGCCAGGAGATCACATGGGTAAGCGCCTCTATGTAGGGAACCTCCCCTACGAAATCACCGAAGACGAGATTCGGCAGACCTTCGGGCCGTGCGGGAACATCACCGAAGTGCGGATCGTGACCGATAAGTTCACCGGTCGCTCGCGCGGGTTCGGCTTCGTCGAAATGTCGACCGACGAAGAGGCCGCACGCGCGGTTTCGGAACTGAACGATGCTCCGCTTGGTGGTCGCAAATTGATCGTCAGCGAGGCCCGCACTGAAGGTTCCGGCGGCGGCCGTGGTGGGCACGGGGGTGGCGGCGGTGGTGGCGGACGGCGGCGAGAAGGTGGTGGTGGTGGTGGTGGCGGATTCGGCAACCGGCGCCGCTACGGCGATCGCTAGCTCACACCGATACGCATCATTAATGTGACCAGGGGGGGCATATGCGCACCATATTGGCGTGCTTGGTGCTTGGGCTGTTGAGCGCTTGTGGCAGTACGACCGCGACGACGTCCGGAACAACCACGACCGACAGCGGCTCCACCGGGCTGCGCTTAGTGGCCAGCGGTGACTTTTCCAGCTCGGCCAGCGCGGCACTTGCCGCCCCACTCCAAAAAACCACCACAGGGACATGTTCCAGCTTGACCGCGCCGATCACGATGGACGATCCGGTCCTGGCCGACGGGCTCGACTGCGACGGCGACAGCGGCATTGTGGCGCATATCACGCCGTCTACCTATGCTATCGCCTTCAAAAAAATCACCCTCAACGCGGCGAGCGGTGGCACCTCGATCGACTTGCTGGCCGACACCGGCACGTTGGCCAATTCCGAAGTGGTCGACTTTACCGCCGCCGACAGCACCGAAAGTGTCATCACGATCGCCCCGAGTAGCCTCACCGCCGGGACTTACAGCGGGATCACGGCCGAGCTCTATTATTTCCAACTCACGTTTCCGGTCGGCGGCACCACACGCCACGTCCGGATCTACATGAGCGACGACGACTTCACAGCCGAAGGGAGTCTGGGCCATCACCAAGGCGATATCACGTTCATCGACGACAACGGCACCGAACTGGGATGGGTCGACGACACTTGGTCCGACAGCCTCAGTAGCAGCCGCGGTGAGGCACAAAACGGTGCCGGCGGGACCGATAGTCAAACGTCGCATGATCGCGGGTACTTTGGAAACGCCGAATTGTGGAATCAGACCGCGCTGCAACAGGGAAGCACTCAAGATATCTTCGTTACCACGCTCGACTTCGCCTCACCGCTGATCATTCCCGACCCGAGCACGATCTCGAATCTCACGACTGTCACGGTCACGTTCTCGATCGCCGACACCTTTTATTATGAAGACTTCGCGCCCCAAGGCACCGGCTTCGCGCCGGCGTCCGGCGGCGAGGCCAGCGCCGAAACCCGCGAATGGGCCCCGCTGGCGCCGGAAGGTTCCGTCAGCGTCTCGAGTTCGTAATTCGCCCGACACCTGACAGTCCCCCTTGACAGACCTATCCCCTCCTCTTCTAGAAAGTCGATACAACTACAGAGGAGGTCCGCATGCAGGTCTATCAGCCTGAGCAACTTCGGAATCTCGTGTTCGTCGGCGCGAAGGGCGTCGGCAAGACGAGTCTGCTCGATGCGCTCGCGTTTCATGGCCGTGTGAATTCTCGCCTGGGGCGCGTGGACGACGGCACTTCGTTTTTCGATTGCGACCCGCATGCCATGAAGCGCAAGGCCACGTTGCATTGCGGCTTCGGCGCGATTGAATGGCATCAGCATAAGATCAATCTGATCGACACCCCCGGTTTTGCGGACTTCTTCGGTGAATCCGTCGCCGGCATCACCGCGGCCGACGTCGTCGTGCTCTGTGTCGATGCCGTCAACGGCGTGCAAGTTCACACCAAACGCCTCTACGACACGGCCCGCGCCTGCCACAAACCGGTCGTGCTCCTCATTACCAAGCTCGATCACAGCCAAGCCAATTTCGCGCGCACGGTCGCCGGTTGCCGCGAATCGCTCGGCGCGCGCACCGCGCTGCTGCAGCTCCCGATCGGCGACGGTCCCGCATTGCGCGGCGTCGTCAGTCTGCTCCATCTGAAGGCGTATCAGACGGTGGACGGCAAGACGACTACCAGCCCGGCAGACGGGGACTTGTTGGCCCAAGCGCAGGAAGCCCGCACGGAAATTATGGACGACGTCGCGGAGACTGATGAACGACTGATGGCGAAATATCTCGAAGGACAACCGCTGAGTGACGCGGAATTGCACCACGGGCTCGTGGAAGGGATCGAGGCCGGCACGTTGGTCCCGATCGTTTGCGCCAGCGCCCATACGCTGTGCGGTATCGAGGCCTTGCTGAATATGGCCGTCGATTGGCTCCCCGCGCCGACGGAAATTCCGCCGCTCACGTGGCACCGACTCGGCAGTGGCGATCCGGAGCCTCTCCGGGCCGATCCAAACGCGCCGTTGGCGGCGCAGGTGTTCAAAGCAAGCTTCGATCCCGGCCTCGGCGACATTTATTTCTTTCGCGTAGTGCGCGGCACAGTGCAACACGGGGATGATGTCTACAACGCGACCGCACAGACCAACGAGCGGATGGGACATCTCTTTGTGTTGGAAGGTCGCGAACGGGTCGAAGTCCCGCTGTTGCGCGCCGGCGATGTCGGTGCCGCAGTCCGATTGAAAGTGACCGGCGTCGGCCATACACTCTGCCGCAAAGACGCAGCCGGCACGTTTCCGCCGATTCCGTTCCCGGAACCGATGGTGCAGCTCGCGCTCCATCCGAAGGCCAAGGCCGATCAAGGCAAACTCGGGATGGCGCTCTCGAAACTCGCCGCGGTCGATCCGTGTCTGCGTGTCCAAATCGATGCGGAATTCCACGAAACGATCATCTCAGGTCTGGGCGAGATCCATCTCGAAGTCCTGTTCGAACAATTACACGAACGCGGCGTGGAATTCGAAGTCGGTCGGCCGCGCATCCCGTATCGCGAACGCATCCTGAAACCGGTGCGCGTCCAGGGCAAATATAAACGCCAATCCGGTGGGCGGGGCCAATACGGGGATTGTTGGATGGAAGTCTCCCCACTCCCGATCGGTCAAGGGATCGTGTTCGAAACCCATATCTTCGGCGGCGCCATCCCGTCCAAATATTTGCCGGCGATCGAAAAAGGGGCGCGCGAGGCCGCGCAACAAGGCCGTCTGGCCGGGTTTCCCGTGGCGGATGTGAAGATCAACGTCGTCGACGGCAGTTATCATGACGTCGATTCGTCCGACCTCGCCTTTCAAATTGCCGGATCGTTAGCGTTCAAACAGGCCGAAGAAGACGCCGGAGAACTGCTCACCGAACCGATCATGCACGTCGAGATCACGACACCGCAGACACACGTCGGCGACATCACCAGCGACATCAGCGGACGGCGCGGCCGTATGCTCGGAATGGATACAATCGGCGAAAACACGGTGATTCGCGCCAGCCTCCCGCTCGCGGAACTGTATAAATACGCTACTCACTTACGAGCCATGACCAGCGGCGCGGCCAGTCATACGATGAGTTTTTCCCACTACGACATCGTGCCAACGGCCGTCGCGGAGCGCGTGATTCAGGAGACGAAGCAACAGCGAGAAGCCGGCCAGAAAGACTAGTGGCTGGTGACTGGGGAACGGATCACGAGTCACCGCTTTTTACCAGTCACCAGCCACCAGCCACGCTTTTTCCGTTACACCTCACTCGGTGCGGTCGGCATCGTGAAGTCGATGTCTTCCAGATCAATCAGTTCCGACGCCAGCGGCGCGGTATCGGCGGCGCGATCATTACTGAACGTGCTGCTGCCGCTGCTGGTGGCGTTGAAAATGAATCCGTCGCCGGCGGCCGCGACGCAGGAATTCTGCACGGCATACGCAATCGCCGAGTTTTCCGCCGTCGTCGTGAACTCCGTCGCGCCGGCCGCGCGTGACATGAGCTGTTTTTGCGCCTTGCTCACTCCACGCCCGGCGGCCAACAGACTGGCTGCGGAACGCGAATCGGAATTGGTGCCGGACGAAATGGCCCCGTTCGGCCCCGCCCAATTGCAGACGAAGCCGTCGATGGCACCGACGCCGCTCGCGGACGCAATATCGGGCCCGAAGCCGTAATACGCAGATCCCGACGCGCTGCCGTCTTCCGCTCCCGTCACGCTCATATCAAAAACGCGCGTCCGGCCGTCGGCTGCGCCCGCTTGCCAGGCGTAGGCCACCGAACCCAACCCGTTTTCCGGATTGATGCTGAAGAGTCCGTAATTCCAGTTGTGGACCCAGCCGCTCGTCGTCGTGCCGGGCAGAAACTTATCATCGGGATCGATAGCGTAGCTGGCATCGAAGGGATTGGCGTTCTCTCCGCAAAAGTCGGCGAAATTAAATTGGTACACCACGGAACTCGCGGAACTCTTCGCGTACAACACAGACCCCGCCATCACGCCGGCACCGGGATCTTCCATTTGTCCGCTGGACCCGCACCCCTGGATATCGTCGAACATGATCCGGGTGGCGATTTTGCCCTTGTACGTACTGTTGTCCGCTGATGTGGGGATATGCTTCAAGATGATCTCGCCGCTCTTGGAGTCCCCGTTTTGAAAGCTCATCGTGATGCCGATCGTCGAGAGATAGACGGGATTGCCGTCGGCATCGTTCTCCAATCGTTGCACTGTCGCCGTCGTAATCGTTAACCCTGTCACGCTGACATTCGAGGACATCGCCGCGCCGACATCCACCGTTTCACCGACGGCCGGCGGTTCCAATCCCGCCTTCTTCCCCGCGCAGGCCATCGCGCCGAAGATCTTGATCATGTTATCGACTTTGCTCGCGACCTTATCCACCAGCGCGTTCATCATCGCGGCGGCGCAGGCCTGCGTGCCTTCGGTCTCGTTCCAAATCCCGACATCCGATGGCGGGAGCCCGCCGTTCGCGCTCTGTGGCGGATTCGCGCTGGCCGCATCGGGATGTCCGGTGTACGTGATCACCGGCCCATAACACGCCGGTTCGGTCACCGTTGGGATTTCCATCGTGAACGCGCACTCCCCTTCGCCGGAGACGAGCGCTTGTAACGCCTCTTTCTTGGCGCCATAGTCGGGACCGGCCGGATCGCCCGGTTTGTCACCTGGGACCGGATCGACTTTCGCGAGCGACTTTTGCGCCGAGCGCGATTGGCTGCTCGCAGTGCTGGCCGTCGGCGAACTGAGCACGACATCCGTCGGGACCGTGGTCGTGATCCCGCTGGTCGTACTCCCGCCACTGCTACTGGATCCACCGCTGCTGCTCGAACTACTACTACTGGTATCCGACGAGGTCCCCGACCCTCCACATGCCGCCATCGCGACGATGGAAAGCAACGCCACGGCCAAACGACCGGTTGTACGCATAAGCCCCCCTTGTTGTCCCGAAATCCCCCGCCCACGAATCACTGCAGTACCGTAGAGTGTACTGCATTCCATGCGCCGCTCCCAAATATTTTTTTCCTGTAGAATAACCAATGATCGATGTCATGCCTCGCGCCGCCCAACTCAGCGGCGTGCAAATTGACCCAGTGACGTGTCGCCTCGGGTCGTTTTTTACCTGATCGACGCTGCTCTATCCCGCGCAACTCCGCGATTTCCCGACGCCGCACTTGCACTCTCACTGCGGCGCGCCGCTTGCACTTTGCAGAGATTCACTATGCGCCGATGGTGGTTCAGATTGTTGGTGGGCATCCTCGTCTGCTGCGCGGGATGCGGCGGCTCCGCGCCGAATATAGAGACCCTCACGCCGATTCCGATCGAACTCCCGAGCGCGACGACACCAACGCCGACGCAATTCGATCTGGCAACGCTGGATGTCGTCACGTTGCAGTAGCGCCCTCCGCAACCGGTGTCCCCGCGCCACACTCCAACGCCCGCAATTGCGCTGCACGCACGCGTTCATCCGACAGCAGCGCCAATTCCGCGCGCAATGCCTCAAGCGGGAAGATCGGCCGCCGTTGCAACCACTGCGCAACAGCGGCCATGGCCCAACTCAACCGGTCGATACCGGCCAGGGCCAATCGTGTCACGGGTGCGGGACTCGGCGGCAGCGCCAAACCCTCCACGGCCAGGATCCAGGCGGTCGGCGCCAGTTGCGGCAACACCTCCTGAACTTCACGCAAGCCTTCAGCTGAGAGGATCAACACGGCGTCCGGCGGTTGGCTCCCCACAGCATCGAGCGGCTCTCGGCCGAATTGCAACGTCGCGAGGGCATGCCCGCTCTGCACCGTGACCGGGAAGTCGTCTTGCGCGCTGACCCACAGACCGGAACGGATCGCCGCCCGCGCCACGCGCCCTGCGGCGGAGAGGATTTTCATCCCCGCGCTTCCCGCAATCACGAGGCCATACGTTGGGGCCTCCAAGCGATGCGACCATTGAATGGACAGGTCCTGCGGTGCGGCGACCGCCGCTTCCGCAGTCGGTTGTATACGCAGCGACTGCGCATATTCGGGAAATGCCGTGCAACGCAAGACGCCGGTTTCTAAACCACCTGCGGCCAAACGTGCTTCCAACGCGGACTTTTTGTACGCGTTCGCGGGCATGTAATGCGCAGTACAAATCTCCCACAGATCCACAAACGCAAACCCGTCGTGACGAAACGCCTGCGCGATCAGCGCCTCGAACCCTTTCTCCACCGCCTTCGCCCGGGCCACGAACGTCCCGCCCGCCGCAGTCACGAGCGCGGCCAAATCAAACGGCCGCTCCACAGCCCCTAGCGGCGTCGTCGGCGTCTTGGCCCCGCAATGCGTAGTCACGCTGTGTTGCCCGCCCGTCATCCCGAAATTATGATTATTGCAACAGAGGACTTTGATCCCGATATTGCGCCGTGCAGCGTTGATCAGATGATGCCCGCCGATCCCGCATCCGCCGTCGCCCACCAACACCAGCACGAGCAGATCGGGTCGCGCCAACTTGATCCCGCTGGCATAGGTGAACGAACGGCCGTGGAGTCCATGAAAGGTGTGGACGGCAAAATGTTTGTCGGCGAGTCCGACGCAGCCGATATCGGAGACCAAGACCGTGCGCCGCGGATCGGCCGCGACGGCTTCGAGGGCCTTAGCAATCGCGTCGAGCACGAGAGAATGCGAACACCCCGGACAAAATGGATAGGGTTTGGTGGCGGGATCGATAAACGGCATCAGACCACCTCCGCCAACAGCTGTTCCGGCGTGAGCGCACGACCATCGATCCGCGTGACGGACCGGATGCTCCGATCGGCAAACAGCCGTTCGATCTCTTGCACATATTGTCCGAGGTTATGTTCCGGCACGACAATCCGCTGATGGCTCCCCACTGCGTTCCGCAATGCGACTTCAGGAACCGGCCAGAGCGAATGTACCACGACGAGCGAGAGTTTTTCCCCGCAAGCCCGTGCCAATCGGACGGCCGCACGCGCACTGCGTGCTGCGGCCCCATATGCCACGATCACAGTCGCCGCATTCGCATCGAGGTCCACCGCAACGCGTTCCCACGAGCCCGCGCGGGCCGAGACTTTATCGGCCAGATGTTGCAAATTCGCGGCACAGGCCGCAGCGCGTTTCACTAGCAGACCGCGCGCGTCGTGCACGGACGTGTTGATGCGCGTCAGCAGATCGCCCCCGATCGGGGCAAACGGCGGCACGTCGGCACTCTGATCAATCCGATACGGTTGAAATTCCGACAACTCCTTCGCCAGCGTCCGTTCGACCAACGCCGGCTGCGGCGTCCCATCCCATGCAACCGTTTCTCCATTCATGACTAAATCCCGACACGTCAGCAGGAATACCGGGGCGCGCAACTGTTCGGCGCGATTAAAGGCCTCGATCGTCAACGTATACGCATCCATCGGCATCGACGGGGCGAGGACCACCATTGGATATCCGCCCGGCGCGGCCCAGCGAACAAACTCAACATCGCCTTCCGCATTCGTCGTTGCCCCACCAGTCCCCGGACCCATCCGCTGCACCGCAACGATCACCAGCGGCAATTCCGCCATCTGCGCAAATCCGATATTCTCGGAATAGAGTGAGAGTCCCGGACCGCTGGTCGCGGTCATCGCCTTGCGCCCCGCCGCCGCCGCCCCGAGACACATCCCGATCGACGCGATCTCGTCTTCACCTTGAATCGCTATGCCACCTCGTGGCGGCAACTGCCGCATCATGCCGCCCAGGATCCCGGAGGCCGGCGTGATCGGATAGCCTGCAAAGAAATTGCATCCCGCATCGAGTGCGGCGCGGACGATCAATTCGGCCCCGGTCACAAATTCGCGCATGGCGGGCCTTCTTGCCATACAACGCATGCCCTGCCTATGCGCCCAGTCATCCCCGAAGACTCCCCATGTTTTCGCTACCAATCCGCGGCGACTCCCGCTATGGAAGTCCGCCAAAGGAGGAAGTACCCTATGCCGAAGAAACCGAATGCCGGATTCATGAAACCGCTCCAGCCCGACACTGCCCTCGCGGCCGTGATCGGCGCGGCCCCGCTGCCGCGCACCGAGGTCACGAAGAAGCTCTGGGAATACATCAAGAAGCATAATTTGCAGGATGCCAAGAACAAGCGGATGATCAATGCCGACGACAAACTCCAGCCGGTGTTCGGCGGGAAGAAGCAAGTCAGCATGTTCGAAATGACCAAGCTTGTCGGCGCTCACTTGCAGTAAGCGCGTCGGTGCGAGAGCGGAGTGCTCCTATGGAACGGTCCGCGTCCGTGATTCGTGTTGTGACCTTCTTGGTGTGCTTTGCGATGAGCGCCAGTGTTTTGGCGACACCGCCGCCGCACGCCCCAGCGCACGGCTGGCGTGCGAAGAACCGTTATGTCTATTATCCGCAAAGCCAGGTCTATTTCTCCCCCGACCGTCGGCTCTATTTTTGGATGGAGGGCCACGACTGGCGGGTCGGCGTGCAGCTGCCCCCACGCATCGTCATCGATTCGCAACGCAGCATTTCACTGGAACTCGAGGCGACCCGCCCCTATCTGGAACATCCCGACACCCTCCGCCGGCACCCGCCGCACCGTTAGCAGGCGGATCAAATCGCACCGTTCGTCGTGTCGTCGGCCGGCCACAACCCGCCGGACGCGGCGATCGTTTCCGATACGTGCTGCATGGACGTGAGCGCGGCCAGATAGGCATCACGCGCCGGATTGTTAGGAAGCTGTTCGACTTTAAAGCAGGGGCGGGGCCATGTTACAGGATTATCTCCCAACCCTTCCCAATAGTGTACGCCACAGTCCCGCCCGGGGACCCGTCCCGCCACGAGGGCCCGACAAAAATTGATCCAATGTACTTCGGTCCATGGTGTCCAATAAGAATTCTGTGGACTCGGGATAAGAATACCGCGCTCGGCATGAAAGAGACTGTCGGCTGTGTCCCCGTAGCGGATACGGTACCAAGGTGACGCCGTGGCATCGGTGATGGAGTACACTACAACATACTGGGCCGGATCGAGACGCGCGATCGCGTCATACATGCCATCTGTCGTCAGTCGTGGGACAGCGCCGCTACCGCGTGCAGGCGCGCCCTGTATCACCACCGCGCCCGCATTCGCTCTACATCCCCCAGCAGTCAATACAGACGGCGCTGCAAACAGACCCGGCGACAGACGGGGCCAGCGCTGCAGGCCGAGCACGACCCCAACGCCCAGTAACATCACTACCGCAGTCACCCCCCCGATGACTTCCCCCGGCGTGCAACCCGTCGCCCCCAACACCACGCCACCAGCGAGTCCCAAACGCCCGGTCGCAACCTGCCGCGCGTACGACAGCGGCGCCGTCAGCGACCGCAGCCATTGGCCCGCAGTGCGGAGTTCAACACTCCCACGCCGCGCTGACGCGCACTCCGTCCCGTGCGCTGCTGTTGCTCTTTTCCCCAGAACCTGATTGGCAATCCCTCGTAGCGTCAGTGCTGCACTGCGCGGCATAAACAACCACCCTTCCCATCCCCCGCGCACAGCCCAATCATACAAACATTACCAGGACAAGAAAAATCACCCCCAGCGAGCGGCGTATGGAGGGCCGCAGCACAAGCGAGGCCGGGGGCTCTCGCCATAGGGCGCTGGGATAGGGGGGACCCGCTGTTGCGGGGGGGAAGGGTTGACCCTTCCCTCCTGCGCCCTGTGGTGAGAGCCCCCGGCTTCGCGCCCCCAGCCCCGTGCGAAACTCCCACCTGAGCACGTCACATCCGCCGCGGGATCTTGGTGCCGCGCAAGTGCAAGCGCAGTTCACGGTAGCGTTGCAGCGGGTCGCCGGCAGCGGCCCACGGGTCACACAGCAGATCGCGTAAACGCTGCTTACCCAAACGACGACTCATCACGGCATAAAACATTTGGTCGCCGAGCATATAGCCGATCGCGTGCGTCACCGCAAAGAAGAGGTCCGGCGACAATCCTTGAATCAACGATGCTAACTGCGCCGGCGCGCGCGCCAAACGGGCATTGGCGACCACGATAAACGTGGCGACGTGCGCCTCTAGCGCGCGGTTGGCCGGCACCTGCGGTTGGCTGGCGAAATAGCGTAATAGCTTCCGAAATTCGGCGACGTGCCAACATTTGCGGCGGTGGTTGATCAACTTCGATCCGAAGAATCCGATCGCCTCGTGCAAGACATTGGCAAAAAAGGCGTCGACCGCCGTCCGAGCTGGCTCGCGGCCGGCGCACAGGAAACGGAGATAATGCGCCGCCTCTTCCGCCGCGTGATTCAACGAGAGATTGGCCAGATAGACAATCCGCCGCTGCGGCACGACATAACTCTCCGCGCGCAATACATGGCGCCGGATCGCCGCCACTTGGGAGCGCGTAAAGGCCGGATCGTCGGCGAGCAATTGCAAGAAACTCAAATCGCCGCAGGTGTAGACCGCGACATCCTCCCAATCCGCCGGCAACGGGACTTGCACAAATTTGGCGAGATGCTGCACCAGTTCCACGAACTGATGCTTCGCGTCGGCGAAATCGATCTCCCCTTCTTCATGCTCCAACCAATTCAGATACGACTGCTGGCACACCACCGGCGGGGTGTGCATCCGACAATAACAGCGTTCGCTGATCTGCACGGCCTGCACGAGGTGCTCGCGCCCCTCCCGAGCCAGCTGCCAATAAATCGCCTCGCTGTTTTGACAAAGGATCAGATCGCGGCGGGACAACCCACGCGCCGCCAGCGCAAGCAAAGTCTCGGCCGGCAGATGTTCCGGGGCCAAATGCAAGTCGCCGATCAACACACACACCTGTGCGTCAGGATGGCGACGGCACACTTCCGCCACCCACGCGCCGGTCGCAACATCCCGCGCGTGCAAGTCGGCGTCGTCGGGCGCCGCATCGATCCCGTACACGGGGACTTGGTGATAGCGCGCAAATTCGAACAGCGGCCGAAAATGCGGCCATAAGTCAAAGACCCAACGACGCCGCAGCCCGACCCGATGGACGAATTGTTCTTCCGTCACTTCCTGGCGTAAAAAGCGCTCCACCCACGGTTGCGCGCGACGATGCAGCAGCTCCAATCCGATCACCAACGGGCGGCCCTTGCTCACGACGGCCTTCAACAGTCGCAAGAAGGAACGCTGCGATTGCGCACAGGTGTGATAATCGCCGACGTATAGCAGATCGGCCTGGCGCACGGCGCGGAGCAAGGTCTCGTTGGAGACCACACGCTGATAGGTCGCTAATGCGCGCTGATAGCGGCGCTCATAGCGGACAAATCCGGGTTCCCGCACCGTGACCGATTGCGCGATCACGGCCTTATTGCGCCGGTACAAGCGTTGCTGCAATCGAAGCAGCTCTTCGCGCGGCGACAAACTCATCGGAACCAATCTCCGAACCGATATTCCACGCCGATCCCGGCCATCCACTGATGGCGATGATCCCCCGGCGTGAAGTTGAATTGACGGACGTATTCGTAGCCCGCGGTGGCATGCAGTTTCGCCCGCGCGGCATAGGCGTAATCCACATCGAGCTGGGCCCGATACCGCTGCTCGCTCGGCAAATCGGTGGCGACAACGACCTGATTCGGTCCGCCACCACTGCCGATCGTCTGGGAATAGGTGTTGCTGTCGCGGCGCTCATACCAGAGTTGCAGTTGCGAAAACCAGGCGTCGTTCCACTCGTGATTCAGTACGGCCCGCACGCTGCGCCCGTCGGGACCAAGCGGGTCGCCGATGATTCGCCCATTCAGCGTATAGCCATCGGCAAACACGCCATGGCGATAAAACAGGGCCGGGAGATCTCGATATTCCAGCCGCAACTGCCACCGACCGGCGGCATCGAGCCGCGGCACATGCACACCGAGCAAATAGCCGGACACATCGGTGAAGTTCGCCCATACGTCGGTTCGGCCGATATCGTCGAACACGCCTTCAACGTAGACGGCTGTGCCTCGCAGTTTCGGCACTTCCCATCGCAGGTTCAATCCCGCCCGATGATCGGCCGCATTGCTCCCCTGCCCGCGAAATCCGGATGCGCGCACGAAGAAAAACTCGGTGAGCGGATCGTACCATTGCATGGCCGGTGCCCCTTGTCCGCCGACCAGATACGTATGGAACAGACCGAATTCGAGGGCCCGATGCGGCCTCGCATTCGCGGCGAACCCGATCATGAACGGGTGTGAAAAGGCATTCTCCGGGCCCAGATTCGCAACGAACAACGTGTAGCGGGATGGACCCAAGTACCGCAAGATCCACGGATGCGTGAAGGGGTGGGCGCTGGAGAGCTTGATCATATCGAGCGGACGGGCATGCGAGGAGAGCAAGATGCCGCCGACGTCGGTCATGCCCCACGCGACTTCATTTCGGCCAACTTCAAGCTCCACGCCACCGACCACCACGTGGCAATTGGCCGCCTGCAACACCGCGCTGGCTGCTGTATCCGCAATGGTGCGGTCATGACCGACCCAGAAGCGAGGCCGTACTAGACAATCGAGGTACCGCCCCCCTTGCAGATATTGCTCCAGCTCCACGGCCAAGTTGGTGCCGTGCACCAGATGTCGCCCGCCCTGATACGACGTGAATCCATTCGCCACGGCATTGAGCGTTCCAAGCGCATTGTCTTGAGGCACCGTCCGATCGAGACTCTGTTGCTGTCGCAGTTGCGCCGTCACCATCCCCAACGGATTCCAGCGCCATCGCGGTTGCGCGGCACCGGTCCGCACCGCGATTTCGTCGGCAAATTCCTGCCGCAGCCGATCGAGCGTGGCGCGGACATACGGTGTCACCTCCGCGCCGTCCACAAGGTGGGCTTCGGCCTCCAAAATCAACCGCGCGAATTCTTGCCGGGAATACGGACGTTGCGCCACAATGGCCGTGCGGATCTTGCGGTGGGCCGACAACACGTCCAGTTGGCGATAGCTCGGGTTGCCGAGCGGCACCGTCCGCGAGGCCGCCGTGGTGGTCCACGCAGTCCATGGCACTAACACGACTGCACAGCAGATTAACCAACTGAGTCGGCGCAAGAAGGGCTCCCCCTCACCCAACCCTCTCCCCAAAAGGGAGAGGGAGGCGGATGCCCCGCAACAAGTTGCGGGGCTTATTCATTGCCGGCCCTTATCCTGGGCTGCTTCTGAATTGTCAATCAAAGCTGGTACCCGAACAGGCGGCGCAGTATGCGGACGTATGGCCGTGACCGGACTCGACTCGCAGATCCTCTTTGAAGACGCGGCGCTCGTCGTGTTGAACAAGCCGAGCGGACTCTTGACCCTCCCCGATCGTTTCGATCCGAAACAAGAAAACTTGCGCCAATTACTCATCCAGCGCTACGGGACCATCTTCGTGGTCCACCGCCTCGATCGCGGCACCAGCGGCGTGATCGTCTTTGCAAAAACCGCCGCCGCGCATCGCCACCTGAGTCGCCAATTCGGCGCCCATCAGGTCCACAAGTGCTATCACGCATTGGTGCACGGCGTACTGCCCCAACCGGTGCGGGAGATCACGTTGCGACTGGCCCCCGACCCGCGCCGTAAAGGTCTGGTGCACACCCACCGGTTCGGCAAAGCGGCCCACACACGTGCCACGTTGTTGGAATCGTACCGCACCATCTCGCTGCTGCAATGCGAACCGCGCACCGGCCGCCAGCACCAAATCCGCGTCCATTTGCACGCAATCGGGCATCCGCTGTTAGTCGATCCCGAGTACGGAAAAACGGAGACATTCCAGCTCTCCGCATTGAAGCCGCATTATCGACTGGCCGCCGGCACGACCGAGCGCCCACTGATCGCGCGCCTCACGCTGCATGCGTTCCAATTGACGCTCAATCACCCGCTAACCGATGCACCGATCACGTTTGAAGCCCCATATCCTAAAGATTTCCGGGCGACGGTCCAGATGCTGCGGAAGTATGGGAAGGGATAGACACACCATCCCGCGCTGCGGCGTCCATTACGTCCGCTGACCCAACAAGTACCGACCATGTGCCGTGAGCGCCAGCTGGAGCACCGGACGCCCCCGATAGGCAATGGTCTCCGCAGCGACGACTTGGCCTTTCACCAACGGAATAATCACGCTGCGCAGATCCGATGACACCACCCCCCGCGCCTGCAGCGAGGCTTTCAACACCGGCGTCACTTGCGGCGCCGCCATCAACGCCTCGCAGACCGCGCGTTGCGATGGCGTCAGCGCGGCGACGCGCCTCATCCCAATGGGTGGCAACTTCAATGTCCGCACGGACGCACTCTCGCCACGCGCCACGGACTCCGTTGCGAGCGATCCCAGCGCGAGTCGAAGCCCGTGCCAACTGACATCGCATCCATTCCAACAGGCCTGGCCGGACCGCGCACCCGCCGGATTCGGCTTTCGCCCCGAGCCAACACCCGCGCGATAGACATAGGCCCCATCCCGTCTCGGGACTTCGTCGTACACGATCGGCGCGACGAGTGCGCGGCGTGACGGCAGCGGATAGGCAGCAAAACGATCCAACACCCATTCTTTATGGTAACCGAGCATCCATTCGACACCCCAACTCGATGCCACCACCTGCGCAGTCCCATCTGACGTCCAGACCGGCCATTGTTCCGGGCCAATCTTCGTCCAGCCACCCGGATAGAGATATCCCGTCGGTGTGGGATACCGGCGAACGCCGCAGAGACGCCCCATTCGCCAGGCGTCCGACAACGCCTCCGGCACGTCACCGCGATCGATCGGGGGGAAGATCTCCGACGTCGTGGGATCACACAGATGTTCCAACAACAGTGGTCCCAGCGTCAGACACCGGCGCACATCGCTCGCCGTCACAAGCGTGTTGCGGCGATCGTTGCGCTCAAACGGCAGGCGCTCCAATCCACCACGCGCGGCATACTCCCACTCCGCTTCACTCGGGAGCCGCACCGCACGCCGACTGAAGCGTGCGACGGCCGCCGCAAAGTCGCGGGCCGTCGGATAATCGATTCCCCGCACCGGTAGCTCCGGAGACGCCGTCGCGCAGCTCGCCGGAATCGGCAGCCGCGCCTCCCGCGCAATCGCGATAAACTGACGATTATTCACCGGGCGGCGTCCGATCACGACCTCGTGCGGAAATTCGATCCAATGCGGGCGATCCAGATCGTGATGCCCTCGCACCGTCCGTCCGGGCGGCACTCGCACGAACTCGAACCGCGTGCCCTTCACGGTCATCTGTTGAACGAGGACCCGTGTCATAGCGAGTCCACCGGGACGCCCGCAAATCCCTGCGCAGCCCACGACACCGTTTCGGCTCCCAGCACTACTGATCTTCGTGTCTTCATGGTTCACTATATCGACGCCGCGAGAAAAAAGTTGCCTATATAAAGTCGGCGATCCCCCCATTACACGATTCTCACGCTCAACGCCTTGGCGTCGTCCAGCAGTGCGTCGTGCAAATGTTGGAAGCTGGCTTGTACGTGCGGCCAGGGGACGTTGGCGAGGAAGTATGGAGGGGCCGTCGGCACCGTTTGGATGTAGCGGAGTTGATAGGCCAGCACGAGCGCGTCCAGTCCGGCGTCTTTCCGTTGGCCGAGCGCGAGGAGTTCGGCGGGCGGAAGGTTAATAGCCGGTAACAGATAGAACAGATCGAGATAATCTTTCACTTCATTGCGATTGATAATGCAGCCAAGTTTGTTCGCGACCAGATCGGGGAGGCTGTCGATCCAGATGCGGTCGACGCAGAGTTTTTCCCCGACGGCGGGTGGATGATCAAAGACGAGATCTAGTTTGAGCGGTTCGTGGCCGCGATAGTGCAACAGGAATTGCGAAAAGTCGGGGAAGCTCCGCACGAGCTCCACTCGTTCGCCGGGAAAGAAATCGGGCTGTTGTAAGAGATTGCGAGCGGCAGTGAATAATGCACGATCGGCGGTGAATAGGTCAATGTCGATGGAGACACGATGGCCGAAATAAAATTCCGCGATACAGGTGCCGCCGGTCAGAAAGAGTCCGCGCCAATCCTGAACCGCAAAGAAGTGCACGATGGCATTCCACAGTCGGTCCCCGATCACGTTATGTCGTTTGACGCCAGTAGGCGATCGCATGTTCCCATGGCTTTCGTAGCGCCGGCCGCAGCCGCGCCTGTTTGAGAAGTGGCACTAATTGCCGCCACGGCACCGCGCGCAACAGAACGTGCGATGGCAGGCGCTCGAACAAACGCGTGACCGCCCAGGCATGTTCCGGATGCGCAGCGTTGCGCAGCCGCTGCAGAAATGCGGTGTCGGTGAGATCGGACCGATCCCAAAGCAGGCCCCGCTCGCGAAACGGAATCGCGGCCAGCGTTTTCAGTGAGAATTTTTCAGGCGTTTGAGCAGGCGGCTGATGTAACGCGCAGTACGCATCATAATCGATGATCACGAAGCCGTGCTTGCCCCGTTTTTGGTCCATCACTAATAATGGCTCGTCTCGTTTCATCGCACGGAGGCGCTTCAACGAAAGCTTCTGCAGCTCGGTGATGCTCAAGATGTGTGATGGCTGAAAACCCGGCATGCCGACAGTGTAGCGCATATAATAGGTAGAATACCACCTATATTTATGATCTGGGTTTTACAACGCCCCGTCATCCGCTTCGAAGGCGTCGGGGACCCATTCGATTGCGGGTCTGCCGGAGGAGAGGTCGATGCCAAGGACGGAGAAATGACACGTGGCGGTGGTGGGGTGGCGATGGCGGTACCACTGGGCGGCGCGGACGATCTGCTGCTGCTTGCGCGGGGTCAGTTGCTCTAACGGGTCGCCAGCAAAGTCGGTTCGCCGCGTCTTCACCTCGACGAAGTGGCGTTCGCCCCCCCGTTCGACGATCAAGTCTACCTCCCCGACCCGGACCCGGAAGTTCCGCGCAACGACGCGGAAGCCCCGTTGTTCGAGAAATGCGGCTGCCAGCTGCTCCCCCAAAGCCCCGATCTGCTGTCGCTCATGCGGCATGGCACCTCCCCCTTTCCCCTTGCCAACCCGGCGATCCCCTGCTAGAGGCCGCGGACCCAAGCAACAGAGGAGTCGTTATGGCATATCGATGCGAACTTTGTGGGAAGGGCCCGGCTACCGGCAATACGGTCTCGCACGCGAATAACAAGCGGCGGACGCGGAACCTGCCGAACCTCCAACATGTCCGTGCCAATCGCGGCGGCACTATTCGGCGCATTCAAGTGTGCACGCGGTGTATCCGGAATGGCGCCGTTCAAAAGGCTGCTTAGAACTCCTTGCAAAACCTACTGCGCGACCCAATGGCGGCGTTGCGCCACCCAGCAATCCTCACGTACAACTTCGTACGCTCCGGTTGCTGGGGCCCGACGCGCCTTGCCCTTGGGCCGCTCGTGACGGTTTTGCAAGGAGTTCTCATTTTAAAATCTAACCCTTCACCCGCTCCACGGTAATCACGCCCTTCACCTTTTCCAGGCCGTGCAGCACCTGCCGCAGTTGCTGCAGGTCGTGGATCTCGATCTCGAAGGTATTGATGCCCTTTTGATCCTCCAGCGTCTTGGCATGCGCGGCCACGATATTCACGCCCTGATCGGTAATCGCCTCGGTCAGGCTGGCCAACATCCCCGGCCGATCGACGCACTCCACGCGCACTCGCGCAATCCGCGTCGTCCCTGCTTCGACATCCCACTCCACCGGAATGCAGCGCTCCGGATCGCTCCCCAACACATGGGTGCAATCGCTGGTGTGCACGCTGACCCCGCGACCCCGCGTAACAAAGCCGACGATCGAATCGCCCGGGACCGGATTGCAACACTTGCCGAACGAGATCAGCACGTCGCTGATCCCACTGATTCGTACCGGGCTGCGCGCGCGACGGGTCAATTTGCCGACGATCTTAGAAAACGTGGATTGCTGCGGCGGCGGTTGCGGCGGCGCCGCCGGCGTCATTTGTTGGAATTGCTCTTTGGTCACGACCGCGCCCAACACCTCGGCTGGTTGGACCTTGCCGTAACCGATCGCGGCCAATAAGGAATCGAATTCGCGATACGCTTGATCTTGCAGATAGCGCGCAATCTCCGGCGCCTTAGTCAATTTGGCCACGCTCCAGCCAAACGCCGCGCCCGCCTTTTCCAGCAGCTCCCGACCGATCGCCCGTGCCTGATCGTGTTCGTCCTCGCGCAATACTTGGCGGATCTTGGCCTTCGCGCGCGACGTCTTCACGAATCCGAGCCAATCTTTATTCGGTCGCTTCTGCTTCCCGACCAAAATTTCGACCGTATCGCCGCTCCGCAGTTGATAGCGCAGCGGCACAATCCGGCCGTTCACTTTCGCGCCGATGCAGGCGTGGCCGACATCGGTGTGAATGGCGTACGCGAAGTCGACCGGCGTCGCGCCGCGGGGGAGTTCCATCAATGTCCCCTTCGGCGAAAAGGCGTAGATATCGTCGGCGAACAGATCAAGTTTAATCGTATCAAGGAATTCGGCGGGCTCATTCAGTTCGCGTTGCCATTGCAACAGCTGCCGCACCCATTTGAATTTTTGTTCGTCCCGCGAGCGGATGTTCCGCCCGCTTTCTTTATAGCGCCAATGCGCCGCAATGCCGAGTTCGGCGATTTCGTGCATCTCCCGGGTGCGGATTTGAAATTCGCACCGTTCCCCGTGCGGCCCCATGACCGTGGTGTGCAGCGATTGATAATTATTCTGTTTCGGCATCGCGATGTAATCTTTGAAGCGTCCGGGCACCGGCCGCCATAACGAATGCAACACGCCCAGCGCCTCGTAACATTTCGCTAAATCATCCACGACGATCCGAAATGCGACCAAGTCGTGAACTTCGTCGAACGGGATGCTCTGCCGCTCCATCTTGCGATGGATGCTGTACATGTGCTTCTGACGGCCTTGGATCTCGCACGCGATCTTGTGTTGCGCGATCTCGCGCTCCGCGATCCCTTGCACCTCTTTGATAAAGCGCTCGCGATACGCGCGTCGCGACTCCACGCGCTCGCTAATGGTGCGGAAGACATCCGGCTTGAGGAAGCGAAAGGCGAGGTCTTCCAATTCGATTTTCATTTGCTGCATCCCGAGTCGATTGGCGATCGGGGCATAGATGTCCATCGTTTCCTGCGCGATCTCCACTTGCTTCGCCTCGGCCAAGTGTTCCAGCGTGCGCATGTTGTGGAGTCGATCGGCCAATTTGACCAAGATGACGCGAATGTCTTCGGCCATCGCCATGATCATCTTGCGAAAATTTTCGGCCTGTTTTTCTTCACTGGTGCGAAAATGGAGTTTGCCGAGTTTCGTGACACCGTCGACCAATTTGGCCACTTCCTTGCCGAACAATTTTTCCAACTCTTCGAGCGTCGCCACGGTGTCTTCGATCGTGTCGTGCAAGATGCCCGTCGTGATGCTGGCGACATCGAGTCGCATCGCCGCCAACAGGCCCGCAACTTCCATCGGGTGGATCAGGTACGGCTCGCCGGAACGCCGCGTTTGCCCTTGATGCGCCTTCGCCGCAAAGACATACGCCCGTTGAATCAGTTCCACATCCGCTTTCGGCTGATACGAGGCGACTTGGTCGATAATATCATGCACGCGAATCATGCAGTCACCGTGGTCTCGGTCGCGTTCATGATGGCCAAGATGGCCGCGACCGTTTCGTCGACCGTGTGATTCGTGACGACGTGATCGTACACCGCTTGTTCCGCGATTTCGTCGGCGGCCTTCGCCAGCCGGCGTTGGACCGTGGCGGCGTCATCGGTGCCACGCCGCCGTAACCGTTCCGCGAGCACATCCATCGACGGGGGGAGGAGAAAAATCAGCGTCGCCTGCGCATCCGCGGCCTTGACCGCTTTGCCGCCTTGGACATCGATGTCGAGCAAGACATCTCGCCCTTGCGCGCGCCAGATTTCAATCGGCGCGCGTGGGGTGCCGTAGAGGTGTCCGTGCACCTCAGCCCATTCTAAGAATTCCCCCGCAGCGGCCATGCGGTGAAAGGTCGGCGCATCGGTAAAATAATAGTGCCGACCGTGGACTTCACCGGCACGCGGTTGCCGGGTGGAATACGAGACCGATTCGACCAGTGCCGGCCGCGCCGCGCGCAATGCCTGCACGACTGTCGTCTTACCAGTTCCCGAGGGGGCAGAAATGACGAACAGATGACCCAAAGACATACGCGCTATGCTCACTCGATATTCTGTGCCTGTTCCCGCAATTTTTCCAATTCCGACTTCATGGTCACGACGGCTTGCGCGATCGCCGCATCGCCCGCCTTCGAGGCCATCGTGTTCACTTCGCGATGCATCTCTTGGAGCAGAAAGTCGAGCTGGCGCCCGACCGGTTCGCGACTCGCCAAGAACTGACGATACTGCGTGCAATGGCTTTCGAAACGCACCAACTCTTCGGTGATGTCGCTGCGATTGATCGCGGCGCTTCCACTGCGACCGTTTTCCGTGGCTCCGCCCGACCCGCCCACGTTCGCCGCCGCTAAGGTGGTCTTCGCATTGGCAGCGGATCGCTTCCGCACCGCTTGATTCAGTTGTTCCAAGTGTTTCAATCGCCGTCGTTGGTCCAGTTCGATGTGTCGACCTTCCGTGACCCGCATCCGCTCGAGCTGTGCCAACGCCTTCGCGCAGATCCCACGAATGTGTTGCCAATACCGCTCGTAGCGCACCGGCTCTTCTTCGAGACGGATCAATTCGCGCAGATCGACCATATCGAGCAGGTCTTTCGGTTTGGCGCCCAACGCCCGTTCCAAGTCGTGGAGACACCGCGCGTAGACCCGCGCCAATGCGATGTTGACCGTCGCCTTCGGCACTGGTGCGACCGGGGCGCATTCTTTGATGAAGACTTCGGTCTTGCCGCGTTGGATCACGGCCTGGATTTCTTTGCGCAATTTCGGATCGATCACGTTCAACTTCGGCGGGATCTTGAGAAAGATTTCGCTATAGCGATGATTCACGGCCCGGATTTCGATGAACAGCCGGCCTTGGCCGACTGCCCCTTCCGCCGCTCCATATCCGGTCATGGATTTCATGTGTCGCTCATCCTTCCAACACCATCTTGGTTTCACCCACTTCGATCGCGTCGCCGGGTTGGAGTAAACGGCTCTCCACTTCTTCGCCGTTCACATACGTGCCGTTCTTGCTCACCAGATCCAACACGCCGACGCCGATGTCGTCGAAAAAGAGCATCGCATGGAGCCGCGACACCGAGACGTCTTCCAACACGATATCGCCGGTGCGGCGAAACCCGAATTCGGTGCCCGGCGCCGCCTCGGCCCGGCGGAATTGCTTCGTGACATACTGATGGATCACTTTGCGGGTGTTTTCGTCCAACGCCAACGTCACGTCGACATGAAACGACGCGGTCTTGTGCGGGTCGCTCACTGCGCGGCCGATCGCGCGACAGGTCCCGAGTTCGAGTGAAAAATGCGCCCCTTTTTTGGTCCCCGCCACGACCCGGAACGAGGCCCCAGCCGCGGCCTTACCGGAATCCACGCGTGCGGCACTCGCAGCGGCGCCCCCCGTCGGGCGCGCCTTCAGATCGAGCCCTTCTTCTAAAATGAGCAACGGGACGTCGTCCCGTACCGGAAATTTCAATTGGCAGTGTTCGCAGAGCACACCGCGCCCGCCTTCGACCACGACGAGCGGCCCTTTGCATTGGATGCAGGCGAGGACTTCCAGCAGTTGGTGGTCAATGGCCATTGATTAATTCGAAATGCGTCGGTTCACTTCGCACCGCTGTTGTAGGCCCGAATCACTTGATCGGTAATATCGGCGTCGGCCGGGGAATAGAGGACCACGTCCTGCGATTTTTCCAGAATCATGGAATACCCCCCCTCTTTGCCGATCCGCGACGCGACTTGCTTCAACGTCGTGAGGATCGCCCCGGTCTTTTCGGATTCTTTTTGATCGAGCTCGGATTTGTAGTCGCCCAACTTTTGATTCAGCTCGAGGAACTTTTGCCGATAACTCTCTTCTTTTTGCTTTAACGTCTCGGCGTTCATCGTAAGCCGATTTTTCTCTAAGTCGGTTTTCAGCGTCTCGAGTTGTTTTTGCAAGCCTTGCAGGTCTTGTTGCCGTTGGTCGTAGACCTTTTTCAGCTCCGCCTTGGCCCGTTTGCCGACGTCCGTTTCGTTCAGCGCGCGTTGAAAATCGACGAAGCCGACTTTCTGCCCCCCGGTCGCAGCGGCCGGCGCCTCGGCGCTATACCCCGTGCGACCACATCCGGTTGCCCCGATCCCGATCAGGATCATACCCATCCACAGCACCTGCTTCATACCGCCATACCTCCGTATTGCCCGGCCGTATGCCGGGTGTGGCGCTTCTAGCGAGGTGCCACCGAGAATACAAGATGGAAGTGGCATTTCCGTGCGCCCACCTCTTCCCCCTTGAGATTTCATACCCGTTTGCAGTAAGGCGGCGGCGTGGCGAAAGTGAAAACCCAATTTGTCTGTCAATCGTGCGGTTCGGCCGCGCCGAAGTGGTTGGGGCGCTGTCCCGATTGCGGGGCGTGGAATTCGTATCAGGAAGAAACGTGTGCAGCGGAACCGGCCGCAGCGCGCGGTTGGAGCGGCCAGGCAGCAGCCACGCATCCGGTGCGGCTCGCCGAAATCGAGGCCGCGACCGGCCACCCGATCCCGATCGGGATCGGCGAACTCGATCGCGTATTGGGCGGAGGACTGATCCCCGGTTCTATGGTGTTGCTCGGCGGCGATCCCGGGATCGGCAAATCGACCATTGCGTTGCAGGCGTTGGCCCATTTAGCCGGCAACGGACACCGCGGACTGTACGCCACCGGCGAGGAATCGGCCGCGCAAGTCAAACGCCGCGCCCTCCGGCTCGGCGTCGATCCGGAGCAATCGGTCTTCATCCTGACCGAAAACACCGTCGACGCCGTGGCCCGCGCCATTCAAGACCTGAATCCCACCATTTGCATCATCGACTCCATTCAAACGATTTATAGCAGCGCGCTCACGTCGGCGCCGGGGACCGTCAGTCAATTGCGCGAAGTGACCACGCAACTACTTTACTTGACGAAAGCGCGCCCGATGGCCACGTTATTGATCGGCCACGTCACGAAAGACGGCACGCTCGCCGGACCGAAAGTCCTCGAACATATGGTCGACACCGTCCTCTATTTCGAAGGGGAGCGCGGTCACCAATATCGACTGCTGCGCGCGGTGAAGAATCGCTTCGGCTCCACGAACGAACTCGGCGTCTTCGAGATGACGGGCGAAGGGTTACGCGAAGTGAGCAATCCATCGGAATTGTTCTTGGCCGAACGTCCGGCGCATGCGGCCGGATCGGTCGTGATTGCGCCGCTCGAAGGAACGCGGCCGATGCTCGTGGAGCTCCAGGCACTCGTCAGCCACTCCGGCCTCGCCAATCCGCGCCGTACCGTGATCGGCGTCGAGGGCGCGCGCGTCGGCCTGTTGATTGCCGTCCTCGAACGGATCACCGGCTTGGCACTCCACGACCAAGACGTGTTTGTGAATGTGGCCGGCGGACTGAAGATCGCGGAACCGGCCAGCGACCTCGGCATCGTCACCGCGATCGCGTCGAGCTTTCGCAATCGCCCCGTCCCGGAGCGCACTGTGGTAATCGGCGAAGTCGGGCTCACCGGCGAAGTGCGCGCGGTGGTGGGCCTCGAGACACGCATGACCGAGGCACACAAGCTCGGGTTTCGCCGCGCGATCGTGCCGAAAGGACAAGCGGGGATCAAAGGACCCAAAGGGATGGAACTCACGACCGCCGGCAATGTGGCCGAGGCGTTGGAGTGTCTGTCATGATCGCCGCGTGGCTGCGGCGCGGTCGCGCGCTCGGAGCGGCATTGTGGCCGATCGGCCTCTATCTCGTCGCGTACGACCTCGCAGGGCGGATTCCCAACCATTGGCGACCCGCCATTCACGGCGACATCTTGGCGCGCTGGGACCAATGGCTCGGGGCCGGAACACTGCCGCACCAATATCTGAGTCGCAGCACCTCGCTCCCGCTCGATATCGCCGCCGCGATTCCGTATACGCTCCACTTCGTCGCGCCGATCCTGTTTGTCTGGTGGTTGTGGCGGCGGGGCACCGTCGCCGTCCGCGCATTTGCGTGGAGTTTTCTGCTCGCCAATCTCGGGGCGCTTCTCACCCAACTCTGCTTCCCCACCGCCCCGCCATGGTTCTTCGAACGCCACAGCCCGATCCCGCCGACATACGGGATCCTCGGGGATGCCGCGGGTCTCAGTCGCATCGACCAATGGCTCGGGATCGACTATTTCAACCATCTCTACGCGATGAGCCGCGTGGTGTTCGGCGCGTTTCCCTCGATGCACGGGGCCTGGCCGATCCTAATGGCGCTGCATGCCCAGCATTACTCGAATTGGCTCGCCGGCTGGATCCTGATCTACACCGGCTGGATGTGGTGGGCCGCGATGTATCTCCACCACCACTTCCTCGTCGACCTGCTCTGCGGCGTCCTCTACGTCGGCCTGGCCTACCTCGCAGTGCGCCGCTGGGCCTGGCCCTACGCCCGCTTCATCATCACCCACGTCAACACCGACGGCCCCCGCGGCGAGGCGATACGGCATTAGAGAGAATGCAAAATTCAAAATGCAAAGTGCAAAATGTCGGAACGCCTAGCGTCCTCTATTTTACATTGGGTATTTTGCATTTTGAAATTGTGCATTCCCCATAGAACCAGTTACGCTACGCACATGGGCCTCCGCGCCGGGGACTTCGACATCTTGAGTTATCTGTGGGACCAACTCCCGAAGTCCCCCGATCCCGACCACGTCACGTATACCGCGGCCGACATCGACACCCTGTGGCACATGGGCTTCGTCGATATCGGGCTTTGCCCGCTCACCACCTGGCGACAGGCCTTTGCGACCAATCGGCAACCGGACGGGAAGTTTCTCCTCACCCGCGAAGACTTTCTTTCGCTCGACCGCTATCGCTATAAAGGCGAGATCTACGCGCCGTTCGACGCAGACCTAATCAATGAAGGCCAGTACACGGATGAAGGGTTCCAAGAACTCGTGGAACAAAGCCTCGTCCCGTCGTGCAGCCTCGGACGGGCGGAACTGGGCGGCCTGGTGGATGGCCTGAAGGCCAGGATTCGCCAACCGAACGGATTGCTCCGCATTGAAGCCCTCGCCAAACGCGAGATCGCCCGCTGGCTGAAGAAACATCCCTCGCCGCTGCGCCGCTTGGAGCTGCTGTTCTCCGCAATGCTCGAGGCTCAAGCTGAAGCGCTTGGCGACGTCGGCACCCCACCTGCCGCCAAGTCCCCGGAACAAATCGCGCGGGTCGAGGCCTCCACGTTTACCATGCTCTCCGCCCACGACCCGAAAGACCGCCAACGCGCGCTGCACGACTTAACGAAGGCCAAAGACGCCCCGTCGCCACCCACGCCGACCGGCGGCGGCACCCCACTGAAGCAGCTGCGCCGCTCCCGCCGCGGCGTCCTGAGTTAAGAGCAACCAAAATCATCCGAATGGGGACAGGTACCTTCAAACCCACAGTTTTCGGGCATCTGAAGGTACCTGTCCCCACGCAAATGAAGTTAGACTTTCATGGGGATTGGCCGGTGAAGCCGCGCTCTTCACCCCATCGCGACGGGTTCGGTCTCTTTCGGGGCGGGCGGGCGGAGTTCGGAGGCGGCGCCTTCGCGGGCTAGTTCGCGCGCGTTGCGGCCATGATCGGCGGCGACCATCTCGCGGACTAGCGTGAGTTCGCGCTCCAGTTGGCGGATCCGCTTATTCTTGGCCCGCAGCTCGAGCGATTTGTAGAGGCTCGGCAGTGCCTCGAGAAACGGCGTAGTAATCATCCCGGCACAGAACGCGATCAGCATCACGAAACCGACTTGCACCGGTTTGGTGTGCGCTTGATAGAGATCGGGCGGGAGTGTGAACTTGAAGACCATCGGGTAGCCGAACGTCGCGGTATCGGCATTCGAGAGCACGAAGACCACCAAGACCAATAAGAACAACGCTAAGACCACGGCAAAGATTAAGCGGCGCATAAAGACTCCCCGTTAGCAACCCGCCCCGTGCGGTGACAACGCCGCAAACGCGGGCTGTAATTGGGCATACGTTTGATCCAAACACTCCGGCATCGATTTGCTCTGCGCAAGCACCGGAAAGAAATTCGTATCGCCCTGCCAGCGCGGCACGACGTGGAAATGCAAATGATCCGGAAACCCGGCGCCCCCCGCCTTTTCGATATTCATTCCACAGTTCGCGCCTTCGCTCTGCAGCACCTCGCGGTGAATCCGCACGGTCTCTCCGACCAGCCAAATTAATTCGCCCTGCGCCTCCCGCGACAACGTGGCCAGGTCCGCCACATGCTGATTCGGGACCAGCATCACGTGGCCGGCATTGTACGGATAGAGATTCATCACACAATAAACCGAGCGGCCCCGCCACAACACCAGCCGCTCGCGATCGGTTCCTTCCGCCTCCGCCGCGACGAGCCCGCACAACACGCAGCCTGGCACACGCGGGGCACGGAGGAACTCCATCCGCCATGGGGCCCAGAGGACGTCCATTAGATCGCCCCGTTCCCGTCATTCACGCGCTCGCGCAATTCCTTGCCAACCTTGAAGAACGGAACCCGCCGCGTCCCGACGGCCACGGACGTCCCGGTCTTCGGGTTGCGACCGGCACGGGGTTGGCGCACGCGTACTTCGAAGCTGCCGAAGCCGCGAATTTCGATGCGCCCGCCCTGCACCAACGCGCCGGTCATGCTATCGAAGATGTTATTCACGATGATCTCGACATCGCGAAACGCCAGCGTCGGCAATCGTTCGGACACGGCCGTGATCAGATCACTCTTATTCACAAGTCCCTCCTCCGCTGTCGGCTACGGCGCCCAATAATACCCGATCATCGGCTGCGACAACAACCGGCCCCACGCCTGCCATGTCGCACGCCGTTCTCCCAACAAGACCCGCAGTAACCAGGGGCGGTCTTCATCCAGATCGATCACGCGCGGCTCGGGGCCGAGCCCTGCCAGCTCCCCGGCCTTGACGACCGCGTCGTGCAGGTCGCCGACGGCGTCGACCAGTTTGGCCTGCACCGCCGCTTCCCCGGTCACGACGCGACCATCGGCAATCGCATCGACTTGTTCTGCGGTCAATCCGCGGCGCGCCGCGACGGCTGCCTTGAATTGGACGTGCATCGCGCGCAGCAAGTCTTCCAGTAACGCGCGCTCTTCCGCCCGCATCGGACGATGCATCGCCCCGACGTCTTTGAATTGTCCGCTCTTCAGGATATCCGGCTTGAGGTGCAGCAACTGCAGAAATTCGCTCGCATCGAGATGCGACATCCGCACGCCGATGCTGGCCGTGATGGTGCCAGGCAGCGCGAAGACATACTGCGCAGCGATCCCAGCATAGTAGCCGCCCGAGGCCGCGACGTTGCCGAACGACGCCACCAGCGGTTTGGCCGCCGCCAGCCGTTGCAATGCGGCGTAAATTTCCTGCGACGCGCCGACCGAGCCCCCCGGCGATTCGACGCGCAACACCACCGCCTTGATGCCTCGATCCTTGCGCGCGGCTTCGACCTGTTCGACGAAGTCTTCGGCGCTGACGATCGTCCCTTCGAGGCGTAGCAGACCGACCGCGCTCCCCAGCGCCGGCCCCCCGCCCCGCGCCAACGTCAGGACACTGTAGACTCCGAGTAGAAAGAGCAGCGCCAATGCGCCCAATCCCCCGAGGACCCACCACCATGTGCGTCGCTGCATCATGAATGTCGCGCTGGACTATGCCGTCTGGGCCGGTCGCAGGAAGAAACGGCGCTCCCGCGGTTCCGCATAGCTGACGGTCAGTCCGGTGTAGGTCGTCCCCACCGCCGGTTCGGCCGTCAGTTCATGCGCCGGAATGATCCCCGGCACTCCCGGCTCGAGATCCACAACGGCCCCCATTTTTGTGACCATTGTGACTGTGCCATTGGCTTCCGCCCCGACCGGATACTTGCGTTCGATAATTTCCCACGGATCATCCTGCAATTGCTTGAGCCCGATCGCAAAGCGCTCGTTCTCCGGATCGATTTGCATCACGACCCCTTCGACTTGGTCCCCCTTCTTATAGACCTCGACCGGGCTATTGAAGGTCTGGACCCAACAAAGGTCCGAGATATGGGCCAACGCGTCGATCTCGATCCCCACATCGACGAACAATCCGAAGTCGGCAATGTTCTTCACCGCGCCGGAGACCCGCGTGCCGAGCGAGAACTTGCTCCGCAACTGCTCCCACGGATTTTCCATTAATTGTTTCAGCCCCAATGCAATCCGTTTGTTGTCCGGATCGACGTCCAACACCACGGCATCCACCGGTTGACCGACACTCACGACCTTCGACGGATGCTTCAACTTTTTCGTCCAACTCATTTCCGACACGTGGACTAAGCCTTCCACACCCGGCTCCAGTTCCACAAACGCGCCGTAGTCGGTAATGTTGACGACCTTCCCTTGGATCCGGCCACCGACCATGTAGCGATCTTCGACCCCCGCCCACGGATCGGCCTGCAATTGTTTATAGCCGAGCGAGACGCGCTCGGTCTTTTCATCGTACTTCAACACCTTGACCCGAATCGTGTCGCCGACCTTGAAGATTTCCGACGGATGATTCACCCGGCCCCAGCTCATATCGGTGACGTGGAGCAGGCCGTCGATTCCGCCCAAGTCGATGAACGCGCCATAATCGGTCAAGTTCTTCACCACACCGTCGAGGATCTGCCCTTCCTTTAAGTTGGCCAGGATCTCCGTCTTCAAGCGTTCGCGGTCCGCTTCCAACACGACCTTGCGCGAAACGACCACGTTGCCGCGCTTCTTATTCAATTTGATGATCTTAAACTTGAAGGTCTTGCCGAGATAAGAATCGAGGCTCTTGCTGGGGCGAATATCGACTTGCGATCCGGGCAGAAACGCCTTCACGCCGATATCGACACACAAACCGCCCTTCACCTTGCCGACGACCGTTCCTTCCACGACTTCATTTTTCTCGCTGGCGACCACGAGATGATCCCACGTCCGCACCATTTCGGCGCGCTCGCGCGACAACACGACTAATCCGGTATCGTCTTCGATCTGTTCGACAAAGACATCGACGGGATCGCCGATTTGGACCGTGAGTTCACCCTTGGGACTGAGGAACTGGCCTCGCGGGACTTGGCCTTCCGATTTGAATCCGATGTCGATCACGACATGATCTTTCGTGAGTCCGACAACGGTCCCCTTGACGATCTCGCCCTCCTGGACCGAGACGGCCCGGAAGCTTTCTTCGAGGAGGGAGGCGAAATCGGTGGCGGCGGCCCTCATCGGTGCGGCGGTGTTACTTTGCATACTGGTTGTTCCATCCTTTCAAGAGATTCAGCGCCCTTCGTGAAGGGCACCGTTATAAGGTGCCGGGCTATAAATTGATTTCCTGGGGTTGTCAAAAGCTTTCACACTCGGAATCGGGCCAAAGGGCCTGAAAATCGCGCCAATACCCTGGATAGGACTTCGCCACGGCGCAGGCGTCGGGGATCTGGACGGGTCCGCGGGGATCGGCGAGGAGCGAGAGGACGCTAAAAAGCATCACCATCCGGTGGTCGTCGGTCCGGGGAAACTGTTGCGGAGTAGCCCGGAGCGCCGGTCGGCCGTCAATCCACAACGTATCTCCATCCGGCTGCTCCAACGCCATCCCTGCGGCACGGCAGGCGGCCACCGTATGCTGCAACCGATCGCTCTCCTTGCTCCGCAGCGCGGTCAGACCGCGGAAATGGGTCCGCGCTTGCGCCAAGCCCGCGAGGGCGATCAGCAGCGGGAGTTCATCAATACAGCTGGGGACTTCCGAGGGCAGCACGGTCGTCCCACGTAAGCACGACGGGAAAATCGTCAGGTCCCCGTACGGCTCTCCGGCTGCGGCGTCGTGGGCAGCGTGCAGTTCGATTCGCGCCCCCATCCGCTGCAGAATGCGCACCATCCCGAGCCGGGTCGGGTTGAGTCCGACCTTGGCAATGGTCAAAGGCCGCTGTCGCAACACCAGCGCCATCGCGATCCACGGCGCGGCGGCACTCAGATCACCAGGGATATTGATCGCTGCTGCTCGCAGCGGCCCGGGCACCACGTGCAGCCAATCCGCAGCCGCCGCGTTGCAACACGTAGGGCATCGGACATGAGACAATTTCGCGCCGAACTGTGGGAGCATCCGTTCCAAATGATCGCGGGTCAGCACCGGTTCGGCGCACCAACTCGCACTATCCGCTTGCAGCGCCGCCAACAGGAACGCGCATTTGAGTTGCGCCGACGCGACCGGCAGCGCACAGCGCACCCCGTGCAACTGGCGTCCGCGAATGCGCAACTGCGCATCGGCCGTTCCCCAACCCACCGACTCCACCTCCGCGCCCATCGCCCGCAACAGCCCGAGCACGTGCTCGATCGGTCGACGACCTAATTGCGCCGCGACTCGCAGATGATACGTCCCTTGAGCAGCCGCCAGCAGCCCGCACAGGAGTCGCAACGTCGTCCCGGAGGCCCCAATATCTAATGATACGACTTGAATCGGCCACGCCCCCCCGCACCCCTCGATCCGCACCTCGGTGCCGACCCGCACCATCCGCACGCCCAACGCCTGCACCACCCCACAAGTCGCCGCGACGTCGTCACTCTCCGGCACCCCACGCAGCAGTGATTCACCACGCGCCAACGCCGCACACCACACCGCCCGATGCGCAATCGATTTATCACCGGGCACTATGAGTCGGTCACCAGTCACCGCTTTCCCTTGACCATGGTCCGCTGTTTCGATTAGCCACTCGCCCATGCTCGATCAACTCCGTCGTCATTCGCGTTCGTGGATCACGCTGTTCATCTTCGGACTCTTGATCCTCGTCTTCGGCCTCTTCTACGGCTTCAACGACCTCCCGGGCCAACTCCCGCGCAGCACGGTCGCGTCGGTCAACGGGGATCCGATCACTGCCGGCGAGTTCGAATTCGCGTTCGACAATCGCGAGGCCTACTACCGAAAGCTGTTTCAAGACAAGATGCCGGAGCAATCCCGCAACAACATCCGCTACGAAACGCTCAACCAGCTGGTGACCGAACGCCTGCTGATGACGTTCGTCCAACAGTACGGCCTGACCGTCTCCGATGCGGAGCTAGCCGCCAAGATCCGCGCCATTCCCGACCTCAAAACGGAACAAGGTAGCTTCGATCCATTGCTCTATCAACAGAACTTGCAGCGGATCTGGCAAAAATACCACGTCAATCTGGAACGCGTGCTCCGCCACGACTTGCTGCTCGACCGCGTCCACGACCTGATGGAGGCTTCGGCTTACACCTCGGCGGATGAATCCAAAGCCGCGTATTGGCGGGAGCAGACCAAGTTCACGTTCGAAGTGGTGCGCATCGACCCGAACAAACTGGTCGCGGCCAAAAAAATCGCCGCAGTGGAAGACGCCGCGCGTGTCGCGACGGAAATGCAAACCGGCTGGGGCGACGAGGCCGCGCGGAAAAAATTGTTGGCGGAATACGGATTCGAAGCCACAAAGATCGGCCCGGTGAGCGTCGCGGAACACATGCGCGTCCTCGGGCCAAAGGCGACGGCCGCCGACCACATTGCGCTGTTTCGTCTCACGCCGGAGTCACCGCTCTGCCCCGCTCCGGTGCACGTGGAGCAGCAGTTCGTGCTGTGTCGCTTGCTGCAACGGACGGAACCGGACACGGCCAAATGGGAGCAGGCTCAAACGGACTATCGCACCCAGTACCGATCCCGCCAGGCCAACGCCCGCATGAATCGCCTGCTCGCAGCGTTGCGCCAAGAGGCCGACATCGAGCAAAGCCCGACACTCTTCGACACCGCACCGTGAACCCGATGGAGCCGTGGCAGCAGTGTATTGTAGGCGCTGGCGGCCGCATTTACGAGGTCGGCGGAGCGGTGCGCGACGCGCTGCTCGGACGTCCCGTCAAAGACCGCGACTATCTGATCACCGCCGTGCCGATGCCGCAGATCACCGCGCTGCTCCAGCCGTACGGAAAGGTCAGCTTGGTCGGCAAATCGTTCGGCGTCATTAAATTCAGCCCGCATCAACGTCCCGACTTGCTACTCGATCTCGCCATTCCGCGCCGTGAGGTCTCCACCGGCGTGCATCATCGTGACTTCAACGTTGCGTACGATCACACGCTGCCGGCCGAGATCGACTTGGCGCGCCGCGACTTCACCATCAACGCAATGGCGCGCGCGCTCGACAGCGGCGAACTGCTCGACCCATTTGGCGGCCGCGCCGACCTCGACGCGCGCGTGTTGCGCCAAGTCTTCCCCGACGCCTTCCCCGAAGATCCGCTGCGCATGCTGCGTGCCGTGCAATTCGCCGCGCGCTTCGGCCTGACGATCGAACCCGCCACGCTGGCGAGTCTGCGCCAACACGCCGCACTCATTCGCACCGTCTCCGCCGAGCGGATCATTGAAGAGATCGGGAAACTCTTCCGCGCCGAGCGCCCCTCGCAAGGCTTCTATCTGATGGCCGAATTGGGATTACTGCCGCACGTCTTCCCGGAACTCGAGGCCTGCCGCGGCGTGGAGCAAGAGAAGCGACAAGGCGACGACGTCTTTCACCACACGATGCGCGTGCTCGACGCCGCCCGCAGCGATTCCGAAATCGACCATCGCGGCGACCTCACACTGCTGTTCGCTGCGCTCTATCACGATGTCGGCAAACCGCAGACCAAACGCTTCGACCCCGCTGAGGGCCGGATGACCTTCTTCGGCCACCAACTCGTTTCGCGGCGCATCGCAAAGAAACAGCTCGGCGCACTGCATGTCCAAATGCTCGGCGTGGATCTGAAACAGGTCTGCCGGTTAGTCGAACACCATATGTTCGAGACCAAGGCCTCGTTCACCGAAAAGGCGATTCGCCGTTTCATTAATAAAGTCGGCCCCGACCTGATCGCGCTGTTGCTCGACCTCCGGCTGGCCGACAATCGCGGCGGCAAATATCCCGCCGGCATCAAAGGCGTGTTACGCCTCAAGGCACGCATCCAGGCCGAGCTGGCGAAAAAACCGCCGTTCGGCCCCAAAGATTTGGCCATTACCGGCCACGACCTGATGACCGCCGGCATCCCCGCCGGCCCCCAAATGGGCGCCATCCTCAAACAACTCGTCGACCTCTGCCTCGACGACCCCGCGTTAAACGAAAAAGACCGCTTGCTGGAACTGGCGAAGGGGATGGGGAGTGCGGTTTAGCAGGGCATTGCTGACGCACGAGGTCCGGATTGCGGGTCGGGGTCCGCACCCCCTCAATTTCATTTGAGTGGGGACAGGTACCTTCAAATGCGCGCCAAATAACGATTTGAAGGTACCTGTCCCCACTCAAATGAACAACGGCCGGCGAGGTGTATTTTAAAATTACGCAACTAATTGCCAAGCCAGTCGATAATAAAGCAAGTATGGGCCCTCTATGAAACCAGTCGCTCCCAACGCGGCCGCTCGATTTCGCGTCCTTCCCGGACAGACACGTGGCGGCACGCCCCATGTCAGGATCATGCAGCTGGCCGATCGGCTCGGCGGAGCGGCCACGCAGTCGGAATTGGCGGAGTTTGCGCGTATTACCGGCCCAGCTCCGGAGCGCGCTCAGTTTGCGCGTTTCTTCACGGATCGTCAGGTCACCGCTTCGCAGCGCATCGCGCACGCGTTACTGGCCGCCGAAACCATTGACGACGCGGTTCGCGTCGTTGTGGCGGAATATCCGGAAATGGGATGGCTGACCGGGTCCGTCAGCGCCACGCCAGAACTGGGCGGCTACGAGCAAGCGACCGGCACCAAGGCGTTCGTCTCCGAACGTCTCTTCGGCACGAAGCACGTCGAGTTCGATCGGACGGCGTTAGGCATCATGACGTTCTTGTGGGTCCTCAAAGGCGACTATGCCAGCTTTACCGCGTGTCAGAACGCCACCGTTAAATTGACGGAGGCCAGTTTTCACGAACTCCAAGCCTATACGCACAGCATTCTGCAATCGCATCCCGAGGCCGTCGATTCGTTGATCGTCTATATGTTGGCCTTGGACGCGCTCACCGCGTACACGGTCGTCAACGACCTGGGCAAGGTCGTCAGTATGGTGCAATTCTTGGTCGAGCAGTCCGGATTATCCTCGGTCGATCATGACAAAATTCTTTACGATCTGCTGTCTCGCCATCCGCACGTTTCACCGAGCTTTCATCGCTTACCCGAGCGCTACCAACAACTGATCCTGAACGGGTTGAAGGCCGTGTTCAACATGGGCCAATTCATGCAGGCCGAAAATGTCCCAGCCAGTCTGTTGGGACTGATTGGCCTGGATTCCGACAGCATGGATTTTTACTTCCTCCATTTCATTTATGACTTGGCGGGTGCCGCCGGCCACGGCACCCAAAAAGGCTCCGCGGTCCTCATCGAGGGCACGTTCCAGGCCTTTAAAACGGGCGTGATCACATTGGATGGATTGAATCATGGACTGAATCCCACTCAAGTATACGACCAGTACTTAACCGCGCGGGCCGAACGCGTCGGACTCAATCCGGCCGACGCAACCGATCGCGTCGTCGCCAGGGCCTGCTGTATGTTTGCCGTCTTTACCGCGGAAGAAGCCGCGCCGATTAAAGCGGCTTTTTTGTCGTTACCGGAGAATACGCGGGCCATTCTCGAAAGCGAAATGCAGCGCACGGGCCTGAACGACGGTCATGCGATTCTCCCCTATTATGGTCCGGCCTTGTTGCGGAATTTGCGCACGGCACTGGGGAAACTCCAAGATCCCGACCCATTACACGCGGCCGCCCGCATCGGCCTGACGACGTTGGCGCGCGTGTATATTCAAGGACGCGTGAATCTGAAACGTCGGCCGGGCAACGGGGTCTATACCATCAACCTCAACGCGCTGGCGCAGATTGCCGGGGCATCGCCGCATGATTTAGAAAAATCCGTGATCACGTTGCGTCCGGTCGGCACCGATGCGGCGGCCGAAGCCGGGGCACGCCCAGTCATTCACGAAACCCATCTTGAACCGCTGCCGTCTTTAGCGGCGCTGCCTGGGCAACGCATTGCGGTCGTGGCCATCGGCGGAGGCAGTGATGGCGTGCAGGCCGGCATTGTCGGAACGCTGCTGCGCCATGCCGGCAAAAATGTGGCCGGCGTGTTGTCGGTCCGGACAGAAATCGTTCGCTCCCAAGGACGCGGTGGCACGATGGGAGAACGCCGCCGCATCAGCAACCACGGCGGCGAAGTGAGCGACGGCGTAATTCGGATGACGCCGGAGAGCGAGGGTTCACTGGAGCATCTACCCGCCCGCGTGTTTCCCACGCATTTGGTGTTAGACAACGAAGCCAATGACGGCACCTTGTTGGCCCGCTTGCAGGCCTCGTTGGCCGAGCTCCGCGATGTCGACACGATCCTCGCCGTCGATACCGGCGGCGACGCGCTCTATTCAATCACCGGCATGGATCAGGCCAAGGCGACGCCGGATCAGGATTTGCGCGTGCTGCAAACCTTAACGCAACTGGGCCTCCGCGTCCTCTCCATGGAAGTCGCGCCGGGGATCGATAGCCCCGACAATGCCCAAGCTGTCTTAGCCGCCGCCCACGCCCGATATTATCGGCTGACGCCCGAAGAGCGCGACCTGGCACTCGCCACATATGACGCCTGGGACTTTACCGGCCGCAACCCCGCCCGCTATGGCAAGACCGCATTTGCCTGGCAGGCCGCACTGCAGAGCCAAACCGGCTTGGTCGTCGTGCCTATTGTCAGCGATGTCGTGCTGGATCCACGCAACCCATGGATTCCGTTTGTCCACGTCGATCCGAGCATGGCACATTTGTTCGTGATGACTGCCGATGACCATTTAACCGCGATCGGCGTCGAGTCATAGGAAGACCGAAGCTCTTGCCCTGTTCTTTTATAAGAAGCAACTTTGTCGTCGCGTTGCCGATAATCATCATATGACTGTTGGGCGCGTGAAAGTGGCGGCGGCTTATCACGTGTTGCACCCAACAGCGCATTACGACCTGCGCCACCCTGCGAAACAAGTTGTCGCCCTGGCCCGCGATCTGCAACACCGTGGCGTCGACCTTTCACACGCTCATCTCCTATCCATTCGCAGCACCGATGGCGACTTATGCGCAGCGCAGACACGTTCTGGACCAAGCAGGTGGACAGATCCAATCCGACACGCGGTCTTGGAATGTGAAGGTGCCATTTTAGATTTAGATTTCCCAGCAGCCGTTGCGTTACGGCCGGATCAATATTTCCCATGCATGTTCGCGCATCATACCACTGGAGCAATGCAAACCTCGCTCGCGCATATCGCCATTCGCCGCATCGCGATCGCTGAGTTACTGCGGGTACAAGATAACGAGATCGATCGCGCCGTCAGAGACAGTGCCAATCCGTGGATAGGACTTCCGGATTTACTCAGGGAACCGCCGGAGGCTCGCTCACCGGAAATCACGCGCCTCGTGCCCACGCCGACTCATTTCCCAGGGGTCTATCGTATTGTCACAACGAGCACTCATGACCGCGCCTATACGCAAGATGCGATTCTCATGTCCGCATACCAAACAATCTTTGCCGCTCAATTGGCTCAACTACGGGCACTGAGCGGAGATGGATACGCGTTGAGCTTTGTGGAGTCCGGTTTTTTTGCAGCATTGCTCCAAGGCGGAATATTAATGTGCAGCGACATCGTGACTTCGCATAGTGCGGACGAAATTTTCGAGTCAGATTTAGAATCCGCAGCTCGCCAATTATTAGGGCGCTGTCATCCCACGCAGCTCATCCGCATGCAGTTTTATCATACGCATCCAGGCGCCCCGATGGGGCGGACCATTTCACGGGGCGATGTCGACTACGCATTGCGTTTGCGAGCAACCGTCGCGGCGTACGGCGCGCGCGTCGCTGTTGATATGCACGCGTTACCTTTTGAATGGGCATTCCTGGGAGAGTCCGCTTACTATGACCCAAATCGGAGAGAGTTCGTCGCTCAACGATTCGACCCAATTCTTTTGCGAGCGACGATTCCCGTCGCACCATAAGACAACGTTCAACAAGACGCCGGCCCGCAAATGGGCGCGATCCTCAAACAACTCGTCGACCTCTGCCTCGACGACCCCGCGTTGAACGAAAAAGACCGCTTGCTGGAACTGGCGAAGGGGATGGGGAGTGCGGTTTAGCCGAAGCCTGGGAAGCAGCGGTCCACTCTGACGCAGGAATATCACCCCCACTGCTGCACGAGTTGGCGGAAGAGTTGTTGGTAATCGGCGATCCAAGCCGCTTCACTGGGATCTTCTAAAAAACGGCTGATATCTTTGAGCAGGAGCTGCGGCTTGACGGCAGTCACTTTGGCGGTGAGCGCCGCGACGACATCGCGCAATGACGCAAATGACGGGCGCCGCTGCCCGCGATTGAGGTATTCCAGATTCAACGGCGCCTTGCGGTTTAAGTACCAAATCAAATCGTAATAATCGCGCCCCCGCGTGTAGGGACGATAGAGGATCGCCAACACCTTCCCCGCAAACAGCGTTGCCAGGTTGTGCTTCACAATCGGGAAGATTTCCTGAAAACGGCTCACAAAGACACTCTCCCGCTCGTTCGCACGCAACACGAGCGGCTTGGCGTCGACCTCGACTTTCAGATGAATCTTCTGCCCCTGGCGAAACCCGCGAATCCCGAGCGCCTCGTGAAATCCATCGAATCGCAAGAAGGCCTTTTGGACGATCTTCTCCTCATGAATCGTGGCCGTCACGATGAATCCCCGCTGCTGCAATGCCTGGCGCACGCCACGCAGCAACGGCGCGAACTGATAGTTCGCGGTCGGCGCGTCCAGACAGAAGTCGAGATCTTCGGAATACCGTTTAAGATCGTAACAGATCCGCAAACACGTGCCCCCCACGAAGGAAAGGGCCCGTCCCCCTTTGCCATGAAACAGCAGTTTGAGCACCAAGACCTGCAAATACTCGCGCACCACATTGACCAGCGCGTCATCGGTGAGCGGTGCGGCCTGCACGATGCGTTTGAGTTGTTCCATAATCGACCAATGAGGCAATCAACGTCATGACCTTCCTGACGCCGGTCTTCTTGCCATAGGTTTGCAATTTTTGAAAGTCGAGCGCGGCGAGATGTTGCCAGCGCATGGCATCCCAGCAGTCTGTCGACGGTTGCAGTCGTCCGCTATAGAGGTAACAATAATCGACGACGGCCTTTTCCGGCTCGGCGAGCAGCGTGCCGGGGTCGAATCCCCAATACAACTCCTGCTTGAGGTGGTGATAGATGAAATGCCCCCACGGGGTCTGAAACTGCCGCGTCGTCCGCGGTGTCACCAACGTCACGGCGAACACCGCGTCCGGCAGCAAGCCATGGTATTGGAGCGCACTCTCCAGACTGATATAGGCGGGCGAATAGAGTCGCTGCGCGACCATGGCGGTATCGACGCCATGGCGGGGAAAGGCATAAACCCCACGCCGCAGCCGAATCAGGTGGCCGGTCTTCGTCCATTGGCTGAGCTGTAATTTGAGTGTGGGCAACGGGGTCTCCCACGCCACACTGGCCGCTTCGGCGTAGGAAAACACCGGGAGTTGCATCGATTGTTGGAAGAGTTGAAATTTCATTTAGTGATAATATTATATCACTAAATGAAACGGCGCAAGCCCGCTCACACCGGGCGTGGATCGTCGCCGAGCACTGCGCCGTATGACCTTTGAAGGGTCAGATCGTTACGTCCGCTATGGAATGAGCCGGAAGGCGCGGGTCCAAACTAGATCGGCAGATCCAAGACCCTTGCCACTCTGGTGGCGAGCGCAGCAATATCCACTCCCAGTTCGACACCGATCGAAACATGTCCTTCCCGATAGGGGAACAACAACTGATATTGCGGACCGTATCGAATGACGACAAAACGAATCCCATCCAAGTCTAATTCACCGCGGCGTCTTGCCATCTCCAAGATGACGGGATTCACCATCAGCTCCTCCATGCGATCGGTTTCCTGGGGATTGTGGCTGGGGAATCGCGAATTTTGAGCCATCTCGGTGATCCGCCCCCGTTGGTTCACCGCCACATAGCGGATACTGGGATCCACTTGAAACAATACCTGACTGAGATTGGTCTCCATACGGCACCCCCGTTCGTCTCTTGATCCGGCCGCTATCAATATCCGCTCCCTCCCCATTTTACATTTTGATATTTGCACTTTGCATTTTCCCTCCCCTCACCCCACCGCGGCGCCGTCGACGGCGCGCCACAGATACCACGCGGCCACGGTACGATACGGGCGCCAGCGTTCGCCGTGGGCGGCCAACGCCTTCGGAGTGGGAAGCGCCGCGTGGCCATACGCCTTGGCAAAGCCTTTGCGCACGCCGTAATCATGCACCGGCAGGACATCGGGACGGCCCAAGCGGAAGATCAGCAACATTTCAACGGTCCAACGCCCGATCCCGCGAATGGTCGTAAGTCGTTCGATGACTGCCTCGTCGTCCAGTTGTTGCAGCGCGGCGAGCGATGGCACGACGCGGGCTTGGGCCTTGGCCGCCAAATCTTGCAATGCGGCCACTTTCGCGCGCGAGAGGCCGACGCTGCGCAACGCGGCGGTCGTCGCAGTAAGAATATGCGCCGGCCGTAACACGCGTGGGCGATGACAAAGTTGCCGCAGTCGCCCGTAAATGGTGGCTGCGGCCTTGCCGGTCAGCTGTTGATAGACGATCGACTCCGCCAACGCCTCGAACGGACTTTGCAAACGATTCGGCTGCAATCGACAGGGCCCCACCTGCGCGATCAAACGCGCCAAGCGGCGATCGACGCGTACCAGATGTTCGACGGCAATGTTTGGGTCGAAGGAGGAATTCGCCGCAGGTGCCGCGGCGTTGTTCACGGCATTCGCATCCAGATGAACGCCTTCCCGCGCCAACAACCGCTGCTTGAGGTCCGTGCCTTGCGGCGCAGTAAACCCGCCGATTCGACGCCCCGCAGCCAACACGCGGTGACACGGGACCAGCAGCGGAAACGGGTTCCGCGCCATCGCCTGCCCCACCGCTCGCGCCGCGCCCGGCCGGCCGACCGACTGCGCCAGTTCGCCGTACGTCACCGTGCGTCCCCACGGAATTTGTTGCGCGGCGTGGTAGATTTGGGCGTGAAACGGAGGCACCGCCGTGAGGTCCAACGGGATGTCCTGCAATGTGTCGGGGCGCCCTTCAAGCACAGCCACCAGCCGCGCCATCACGCGGCGAATCGTTGCCGGCGGGCGCACTGCGCGATCGGCCTCCGCCCCATTCGATCGTGGCTCCATTTCCGCCGGCACTACCTCGGGAAAGCAGACCCGCTGCACCGCATCGCCCTTCCAAACGATGCCACACCGCCCGATCGGGGTGTCGAACAGATGGTGCGATGACGTATCCGAGGACATGGCAGCAGCGATTTCCATAATGAACCCCTTTCCAGTGTGACAAGCGAAAAGACTCGCTTGACTTGTGAACGATCGTTCACTACCATCCCGTTCGGTTGTTGTCAAAAAGGATCCACCACCTATGAGCCATCTCCCTGAACATCCGATCGTCGAAAAAATCCGCACCTTCTGGCAGCGGCACCGGCGCGGGCCGAGCTATAGCGAACTCGCCCAACTCGCGGGTTATGCCTCCAAACAAGCCGCCTATCGGCTGGCGCAAAAACTGGTCGACGCAGGACTGCTCACCCGCGACGCCACCGGGCGACTGGCGTTAGACCCCACGCTATTGCGGCCTCGGCTGCTCGGGGCCGTCCAGGCCGGATTCCCCTCGCCCGCCGAAGAAGAACTGATCGACACCATAAGCCTCGACGAATACCTGATCCGCAAACCGGCCGAGAGCTTCCTGTTGAAGGTCAACGGCGACTCCATGCGCGACGCCGGCATCCTCCCGGACGATCTCGTCATCATCGAACGCGGCCGCGACCCGCACCACGGCGACATCGTACTGGCCGAGGTCGACGGCGCCTGGACGCTGAAATATTACCAGCGCCACGGCAAGTCGATTCGCCTCGTCCCGGCCAATCCGAAGTATCCGGTCATTGAACCAAAGTCGGAACTCAAGATCGGCGGCGTGGTCCGCGCCACCATGCGGAGGTATTAAATGGAACAGCCGATCACGTTACGCAACTGGCCTCAAGCGATCCTACACCTCGACGCCGACGCGTTTTTTGCCAGCGTCGAACAGGCGATGCACCCGGAGCTGCGCGGCAAGCCGGTCGTCACCGGGGCGGAACGCGGGATCGTCGCTGCGGCCAGCTACGAGGCCAAGGCGCTCGGAGTGCAACGCGGTGTCTCGCTTACCGAAGCGGTCCAACGTTGTCCCTCGCTCATCTTGCTCCCGAGCGATTATGAAACGTATAGCCTCTTCTCTAAACGCATCTTCGCCATCATGCGCCGCTTCACGCCCGACGTCGAAGAATACTCGATCGACGAGGCCTTCGCCGACCTCACCGGACTGCGCCGCCACCACCACGACGGCTACGAAGGGATTGCGAAACAGATCCAGGAAACCGTAATGCGCGAACTCGACATCGGCGTCTCGGTGGGCATCAGCCTCTCCAAGGGCCTAGCGAAACTCTGCTCCAAACTGCGCAAACCACGCGGATTTGCGGCCGCCCCGGGACCACTCATCCATCGGCTGTTGGCGAATACTCGGTTGGAAACGGTCTGGGGATTCGGTCCCAATACGGTCCAACTGCTCACCAAGTTTGGCTGCCGCACTGCGCTCGACTTTGTCCGCCAACCCCGCTACTTCGCCGAGCAACATTTGGGCAAGGTCGGCGTCGCACTCTGGTCGGAACTCCGCGGCGAATATGTGTATCGAGTCGACCCCACGCCGAAGACCGATTACGCGACCATCAGTAAAACAAAAACCTTCGCGCCGCCCTCGCGTGAATCGGACTACGTCTTCGCTCAGGCCGTGCGCAATCTGGAATCGGCCTGCATCAAGGCACGACGTTATCGCCTCGCCGCGCGGCGGGTCGTATTGTGGCTGCGCAGCCAAGACTTCCAAGGCACGGGCCACGAAATCACGCTGAGCCGCGCTAGCAACTCCCCGCTCGACATCGCGGCCGCGTTACGCAACTTGTTCACCAAGGCCTTTTGCTCGGGCCGTCTCTATCGCGCCACCGGCGTGGTCTTGGCCGATCTGCAACCCGACCGATCCGTCCAGTGCGACCTCTTCGAAGACCCGGTCCGAGTCGTGAAAACCACGGCCGCCACGCAGGCGATCGACACCATTAATGCCGAGTTCGGCAAACACACCTTGTTCATCAGCGCAGGCCTGCATCTGGGCCGCACCCCCACAGCACGGTTGCAAGGCGGCCGCCGGGGCGCAGCACCCACACGCCGCACACAGCACCTCCCCGGCGAAACGGCCCGCCGCCACTTGGCTCTTCCGCTGCACAGGTAGTAATTTGAGCTATTTTATGTAAAATTTATTTGAAAATTGGTCAATTTTAAGACATGTTTATATCCTATGGCAGCAGAACCCATCACCCGCTCGATTGAGTACGACTTGGAACAGTTGTTACGCCCCAACAAAAAAAAGGGGGCCGCACTGCTTCATCACAACGTCATCCTCATCACTGGCCCACGCCAAGTCGGCAAAACCACTTTAGTACGATCCGTGCTTCGTCAGCGTAAAATTCCGTATGTCGAATGGAACCTCGAAAAAACGCCCGCGCTGGCGGCACATATTGACCGGTGCGAAGATTTTGACGCCTTTACGGAGTGGCTGCAGCTCGCGCAGCACTTCTCGTTGGGCAAGGGCCAGGTCCTTTTCATCGACGAAGCCCAAGAGAGCCACCGACTCGGCCAGTTCGTTCGGTTCATGAAAGAAGATGAACGATGGGCACAGCAACACGTCATCCTCTCCGGCTCCATCATGTCCCAACTCTTTCGGGAAGTGCGATTCCCCGTTGGCCGTGTCACTCGACTGTGCGTCCAGACATTCTCGTTTGAAGAGTTCCTCAGAACGCACAATCAGAGCTTGTTGGCACATCTCCACGCCCCGTCCCTTCAACCGCTTACTCCTCAGGTGCATACATTAACGCTGCAGTTACTCGATCAATATCTGACCGTCGGCGGCCTCCCGGAGGTCGTCACGCAATACGATCCCCGCGGGAAAGACAAGACCTGGCAACAGACTCGCGAAAATCTTCTCTACGGCTACTTTCAAGATTTCCGTCGCGTGCACGGTGAAGAACGCCACCACTATCTGGCCGCCGCACTCAAGACAACAGCCCACCTCTTGGGCATGCCGTTCAAGAACAGCCACGTCTCACTGTTACTCGATGGGGGAAAAAACCAACACATCATCGAAGCACTCGGACAACTTGAGGCCTGGGAGATGATTCGCACTATCGATCAACGCGGCCCAGCGGTCGAAAGTCACTTTCACCCCAAACGGTATCTCTTCGACATCGGCATTGCAAAGCAGCTCCGCGAGACCACAATTCCCCCAATCGCGCTCTTGCAGACACTCAATGCCGCCCAACGACAACCACTCGGTGGGCTCATAGAAAATGTTGCGGCTAATGCCCTCGCCGCCTATTCTCACGAATCGGCTGGATTAGCTGGGTGGAAAAAGGCCTCCTCCGGTTCCGAAGTCGATTTTGTCATCCAACATCGCGGGACAACCATCCCCATCGAATGCAAGGCGGCTCTGCATATTAAGAATACTCATTTGACCGGGCTCCATGACTTTCTCCGTCAGCATCATACGACGTTGGGCGTGCTCGTGGGCCTAGCCCCACTTGAACTTCGGGCCGTATCGGACCAAGAGCACGTTCTAATCGTTCCACTCTACTTCATGGATTGGCTCCACCATTTGCTTAACCTTGTGGGGCACTCATAAATGCCATTTTTCCTAACCGCGCATTTATGTTACAACGCGCGCATGAAACGACTCGTCATCTTCTGTTGCAGTGTGTTGGCGCTCTGGAGTCTGGCCGCGCGCGCCGCGTTCGCCGAACCCGATCCGATCGCACAGGTAGAACAGGCCTATCAAGACGCGCGGCATTGTTATTATGAAATCTTGGCCGATGCGCAGCGCGTCCAGCAGCGCCAGGCCTGGGATCAATGTCTCGCCAAATTCGTCCGCGTCGCGCAGCAATATCCGCAGAGCCCCCGCAGTGCCGACGCCAACTTTACCGCAGCCAAACTCTATGAGCAGCTCTACCAAATCTCGAAGAGTCGCGAAGACCTGACCGCCGCAAAAGATCGCTACCGGGCATTTGCGAAACGTCACCGCAAACACCGCTTGGCGGACGACGCATTGTACCGCGCGGCAGTCGTGGCATGGGAAGGCTTCCATCAAAAAGGCGAGGCCGGTCGATTGCTGTGGCAAGTCACGCATTGGCACCGCGACGGCGACATGCAGACCCCGGCCACACAGTTCATTACGCAACTCGAAAAAATCGAGGGAAAGACCTACAAACCGATTGCAAGTCTGTTACCGCTGCCGAAAAATACCCCGGCCCAGCAATCTCCCGCCGTCACGCCGCCAACCAAAGCCCCGGTCGCCGCCGCCACAACACACACCACCCCAACCCCCAGCGCAGCGGTTGTGGCCGGCACCGCGCCGGCAACCAACAACATGCACATCATTGTCGACGCAGGTCATGGCGGGACCGACCCCGGCGCCCACGGGCCCGGAGGAACGTGGGAGAAAGACGTCACGCTCGCGATCGCCAAACGACTGGGCGCTCAGCTGAAACAACAACTCGGCTGCAAAGTCACGTATACCCGAACCAGCGACAAATTTGTCAGCCTCGAAGCGCGCAACAAAATCGCCAACCAACGCCGCGCCGATCTGTTCATCTCGATTCACGCCAACGCCGCGCCGAATGTGAAGGCCGCAGGCATTGAGACCTACTACTTGAACAACGCCACCGATCAGGCCGCCAAACGATTGGCCGATCGGGAGAATGCCGCAGTGGCGGGGAACGGTAGCGAGCTGGAACGGATCGTCAGCACGATGCTGCAAAATGCCTTCACCGAGGGATCGCACGACTTGGCCACGCAAGTGCAACGGGCATTAGTGCAACGACTGCGGCGCGACTACAAAGACACCAAAGATCTCGGCGTCCGTTCCGCCCTCTTCTACGTATTGGTCGGGGCCAAGAGCCCTGCCATTCTGGTGGAGACCTCGTTCCTCTCCAACCCCACCGAAGAGCAGCGGCTGCGCGACCCCAAATATCAAACCGCAATCACCGCCGCGATCGCCGACGGCGTGGCCCAATTCCTCCGCGCCGCGCCGGCACGGAGCACGTTGTAACCCATGGACTCGCAAACCCCAGCCGCCGCATCCCCGCGTGAACTCACGTTGCGCGCCGTCGGCTTAGGTCTGGTGCTGGCGATCGTGCTCGGTGCAGCCAATGCGTATCTCGGGTTGAAAGTCGGCATGACAATTTCCGCCACATTCCCCGCTGCGGTGATTGCGATTGCGGCCTTCCGGCTCCGCCGCTCCCGACACCGCGCCGGCGAGAGCGTACTGGAACAAAACATTGCCCGCACGACGGCTGCGGTCGGCGAGGGCCTGGCAGCCGCCGGGATCTTCACCCTCCCCGCGTTGCTGCTGGTCAAGATCGACGGCGTCCCGGTGTGGGGACATTTCGATTATTGGCAGAGCGTCGGTCTGCTCACGGCCGGTGCGCTGTTAGGCCCGCTGCTCCTGATTCCGCTGCGGCGTGCCCTCACGCAGGATCCGGCGCTGCCGTTTCCGGAAAGCCACGCCTGTTATGAACTCGTGCGCAGTGGGCAAGGCGGCGACGCGAACGCGCGCTACGTCTGCGGCGCGATCGGCGCTGGCATGCTCACGGAACTCGGCAAGAACAGCGCCGGCCTGACGGTCATTCGCGACACCACCACCTGGGCGCTACCGCTCCCCGGCGGCCAAGCCGTTACTGTCGCCGCACCACTTGCCTCGCCCGCACTGCTCAGCGTCGGATTCATCATCGGCCCGCTCTACTCCTTCGTGACCGCAGCCGGCGGCGCGCTCGGCTGGCTGCTGCTCGTCCCGATCCTCCTGCTGTTGCAACACGACGCAACCTTGTCGAGCCTTACCCCGAGCGAGCTGACCACACAGATCTGGCGCTCTCAAGTCCGCCCGATCGCCGTCGGGGCGATGCTCGTCGCCGCGTTGGCCACGTTGTGGGGATTGCGACACAGCATCGTCGCGGCCCTGCAACACGCCCGTCGTCGGCCCGGCGTAAGCACAACAGCTGACGCGGCTCGCACGCAGGACCTCCCGACCCGTGCGATCGTGCCGGTGGCCCTCGGGATTGCGGCCGTGTTGGGCGTCGTGGTCTTCACCGTCACCCGACAATTCGGTCTGAGTCTCATCCTAGTGCCCGGCGTCGTCGTCACGAGTTTCCTCGTCAGTATTGTCGGGGCCTGGTTAGTCGGCCTGATCGGCGGCTCCAACCAACCGGTCTCCGGACTGACGCTCTGCGTGCTGCTGCTGATGGGACTCTGCCTGCTCCCGTTTTCCATCCCGGCCGCTCCGGCTGCGGCGCTGCTGATCGGCGGCGCGGCAGTCACCTGCGCAGCCACCGGACTGGCCGGCAACCTGATCCAAGAGGTCAAGATCGGTGAATTACTCGGGGCCTCGCCGTGGAAAATGGAACTGGTGCAGCTCCTCACGACCGCTCTCGTGGCCCTCACAACGGTCGCGCCGATGGTCTTGCTGCACGAGAGTGCCGCTGCGAAGGCCGTCGCGATGGGCGGATTGCCGATCGGCATCGGCGGCGCCGCACTCCCGGCACCCCAGGCCAATCTGATGGCCCAGATCGTCACTGCGCTGTTGGGCGGGACCATTGCATGGCAACTCGTCGGTGTCGGCATCGGGCTGGGCCTGCTGATGGTCCTCTGCCGCGTCCCCGCTCCCATGTTGGTCGCGGTCGGCATGTACCTTCCACTCGACGCCTCACTGGCCATCGCCCTCGGAGGCATTTGCCGATGGCTCCTCCAACGAACGTCGCGCGCCTTCGATCCCAACCGACGTGGCATTATGGAACACCGTGCCACCTTGATCGCCTCCGGACTGATTGCCGGCGAGGCCCTGATGGGCGTGTTGCTCGCCGGAGTCGTGCTCGGACTGCTGCATTTGGCGGAAAGTACGCCGGCACAATATGGGCACTTGGCGCAGAAACTTTCTCTCGCAGGATGGTGGACGGGGCAATCCACACTTGGCTGGTATCACGCGGTCGGTGGCTGGCTCGCCTTCGCGGTCTTTGCGCTCACGGCTGCGGGGATGATCGGGATCCCGCGCTGGACGACCCAGCGGCGGACTAGCAGGTTGTGTTGACAAAGGACTCCATGGGCAGGCTGTTCAAAAAGGTCCAGATGCTAGGCGGACCGCAAACCCGCGACCGGAGCGTACCGAGATGTACGTGAGGATCGCGGGTTTGCGGTCCAACAACGCAGATGGGCCTTATTGAACAGCCTGCTAAAACTCCTTCTCTAACTTAAGCTCGTGAATCAAGCGCTCCACCTCTTCGTCGTATCCGGGGTCATTAAAGAGGCGAAACATGTCGTCGGCCTCGCCAAGCTCCCCTTCTGCGGCGGTCTCGAACTGGCGGGTTTTCAGGTCCCGCTTGATTTCTTCCACGTAGCGATCGGGAAATTTCTTCGTCATCCGCTCGACATATTTGTTGAGCCGTTCGGCGGAGGTTTTTTGCTGTTGCGTCTTCAGCTGCTTCCAGTTGCGCAGATAATGCAGTCGGCAATACCCGGCCGTCGTCTGGGCGTTTTTACAGCCCTCTTGCTTGCATAACCGAATCCTGGTGCGACCGCCGACTGCCATGGAGATCGCCTGTAGCGAATTAGTCTCAAGAATTCAAATAATTTTCGATTGATGCCACACAGTGTCCCACATTAGAAGGGCCGACGGATGCATTGCACACGCGTACGCGCCCCGCTCACCTGGATATCACTCGGCCTTTTGGTGCGCTGGCTCCCGTCGCTCTGGGTCCCATTTTTTTCGAAGGATGAAGGATTTTGGTGGGCGCTGGGCGCCGCGCTCGATCGCGGCGGACTCCTCTATCAGGCCGGCGTCGACCACAAACCGCCATTATTCTTAGGCAGTTATGGTCTGGCCGTCAGCCTGGCCGGAACACACGCGATGGCGCTGCTGCACGGCGTCGTGCTCTGCTGCCACGTCGCGGTGGCGATCAGCATCCACTGGCTGACACGACGCGGCGGTAATGCATTGGCGGCCCGTTACGCCACCGGCACCTATCTGTTGCTGATCATCGCGTTCATCACCCAAGAAGTATGGGCCGCCAACAGCGAAGTCTTCATGCTCCCCTGGATGATGGGCGCGGTCATGGCCTATCAGCGACTCACAGAAAGCGCGCAGTGGCGCTGGACAATCATCATCGGCCTGCTGATCGGCATTGCCGCCCACTTCCGCCAAACCGCGCTGTTCCTCCTGCCTGCGCTGTTGCTCCACCGCTGGCTCACCGCAGATCGTAAAGGCCGCATCCTCGCGGAAGCCTTGTTAGTCGCCGGCAGCGCGTTGTTCATCTTCGGCCTCCATGCCCTCTACTTTTGGCAGCGCGGCACGTTCCCCGAATTTTGGTTCTGGAACATCACCATGAGCCACGCCTACATCGGCGAACCGATCACCCTCGCCACCGCCACCTGGGAATTCACCTGGCACACCTCAGTCATTCTCCTCGCCGCCCTACCGGTGTGGTGGCTCGTCGCGGAAGCTGTTTGGCAATCGTTGGCAAATCGATGGTCAAAGAATGCTGTCCCTGTTTTGCTCGGCGACGATGCCCCTCCCCTCGGAGGGGGGCTTGCGGAGCCCGCTGCCACTATGCCGCTGAACCTGCAGCGGACGAGCATGAGCGCGGCTGCGGCGCGTAAGCCGCAGACGACGCGTACCCCCTCCGAGGGGAGGGGCATCGCCGCCCCCGCAACATTAGAAGTATGCTGCCTCGCCGCCATGTCGCTCGCCGTTTGCATCGGCTGGCGCTTCAGCCACCATTACTACCTCCACCTCTTTCCCTTCGCCGCGCTGCTCTGCGGCGTCGCAGTCGCCACGCGCAGCGCCGCGGGTAAAACGATCGCGCCATTCCGCCCTGCCCTGGCTGCGTTGCTGTTGCTCCTCCCCGCACTCGGATTCACTGCAGAGGGCTATTACCGCTGGTATCAACAGACGCAGGGCGGTCCCCGCCCGGGACTGCGCACCGTTGCGCACTGGTTACAGGCGCACGCCGCACCCGGCGATTCACTCTTCATCTGGGGCTATTATCCGGACATCTACGCCGACTCCGGCCTCCCCAACGCGAGCCGTTACGTCGAGACGCACTTCCTCACCGGCCAACTCCGCGAAGCCACGGCCCCCAAGATCAACCAAACCAACATCCAACTCTGGCGCTGGCTGCTCGACGACTTCGTCACCCACCCCCCCACCTGGTTCATCGACACGACCATGCACAAAGTGAGCGGTCGCTACATGCACCCCCTCACGCTCTATCCGGAACTCGCGGACTATGTCCGCACGCACTACGAACTGGTCGATACCATCGAACAAGTGCCCATCTATCGCCGCCACGATTAGCCCCCACGCCTCAAACGCCAGTTCATTTGAGTGGGGACAGGTACCTTCAAATCGTTATTTGGTGCGTATTTGAAGGTACCTGTCCCCACTCAGATGAACTTGTGGTCGTGGGGCAACGAGCATCGGTGGATCAATAGGCTCTATGGCCAGTCGCGAGGAAGGGGAATGGGCCTAATAAGACTCGGCGCGCCTAGACGGCGGCCGATTTCGCGGCCTTCAGTGCGGCGAGCTCGGCGACACGGCCGTCGCGGTATGGGTCCGGCAGTGCGGGGTCCGCGTGGCCGGGGTGGCAATAGAGTTCCGTGTGGCCGGGCGCGAGGGCGGACAACAGCGCTTGCAGCGCGGCGGTCTTGTCCGTCGCCGTCAGGAGGCGTCCGCCGCAAAAATGGTCGGCGACGGCGATGCCGACTTGCCGCGCCATCCGCGCAAACGTCCGCGCCCACCACAACAGCGGCCATTTCGTGGGCGAGCACAAAAAATCGCGGTCCAACGGCGCCCGGACGCGGGCGATGCCGTACCGCTGCGCTAACGCGAGTGCCACGCGGCGCACGCCGGGAAAAATGTGGACATGGTGATGACTATCGAGGTGCGTCGGCTTGACGCCCCAGACGATCAAGCGCTCCATCTGCGCACGCCACTCCAACGCCAGCACGCGACCGGTTCGCCGCGGCGACGCGATATAACACCACAGAAAATGTCTCCGCGACATCGTTCCGGCCGCATCCGCCAGCCATTGCCCTTCCGACGTTAGCGGCACGCCGGCCGTAGCATTGAGGTGGATGCCGACTTGCAATTGCGGATGCGCGGCCAAACTCGGCACCATCGTCGCGGCCGCCGGCATGTTGGTCATCACGGATGTTGCCGTGACTAATCCGTCGGTGTGGGCTTCGAGGATGCCGCGCGACACCGGTTCCGAGATACCGAAGTCGTCCGCCGTCACGGTCAGCTGTGGCTCCGCTTCGCAGCGCACATCGCGAAGCCGCCGCCGTAAGCGCCATAACTGGCACCACATCCGCCATCCGTCGCGCACCAAGCGGACGCGTGAGATTTCGTCGCGATAGTCGAGCCGCACCGGGACATCGACCAACCGGCTCCCCCAGCGTCCCAGCAGCGCGCAGAACTCGACATCGAAGCTGAAATCGTTGACCGTCCCGCTGGCGGCGAAGCGCTGCGCCACGGCACGCCGCATCAACTTCAGTCCACTTTGCGTATCCGTGGTCCGGATAGGGAGCAGGCAACGAACGACCGCGTTGAACAGCAATCCGATCCGCGCACGTTTGACCACGTACGGAAACAGCCGCGTCGGCACCAGAAAGACCGAATCCGGCAGACGGCGATTCCCGTTCACCACGTCGGCGTGTTCCAACAATGTCAACCAGCGCGGTAAATCGCTAAAGTGGTAGATCAAGTCGGCATCGGTGTAGAGCACCGCGTCGGACGTCGAGGCCGCCAGCCCGGCCCGCACGGCCGCACCCTTGCCCATATTGCGCGGCAATTGGACTAAACGCACGCGCGCATCGTTCGCGGCGGCCCGTTGCACCACCGCGGCCGTGTCGTCGCGACTCCCGTCATCGACCACAATGATTTCATCCGGGCGCACCGGAAAATCGCCGCAGAGCTGCGGCAGTGTGCGCGTCAAGTTTTCCGCTTCATTGTACGCGGGAATGACCACACTCAACCGCATGGACCGCCCTCCGGGACTGTCACGAGCGCTGCCGCGCCTAAGATCCCGCCTTCATCGCCTAACGCCGCGCGCTGCAACACGACCCGTTGCGCCAGCTCCGGATAGATGCGACGCGCCAACGATCGCCGCGCCTCCGGAATAAAGAAGTCCCACGCCGCCACCAACCCACCGCCGATCACAAAATGTTCGACACCGAGCACGCCGGTTAACGAGGCAACCCCGGCCCCGAGATACGCCCCGAATTTTTTCCACAACGTATTCGCAAAAATATTCCCGGCCTGCGCCAATTGCAGCAGCACAGTGCCGGTGACCAACGTGCTTTCGCCATGAAACGGCCGCAGGAATTCGATCTTTTGCGGATCATCCGAGGCATCGATCAAATTAGCCAATCCGGAGGCGGAGCAATATTGTTCCCAGTGCCCCATCCCGCCGCACGGGCACGGATGCCCTTGGAATTCGATCACGATATGCCCGACTTCGCCGGCAAATCCCGCGTCGCCTCGCCACAGCTGATCGTTCAACACGATCCCCCCACCAACACCGGTGCCGAGCGTCAACAGACAGAAATTCGTCAGCCCCTTCCCCGCACCATAGCGCGCTTCGCCGAGCGCAATCGCGTTCGCATCGTTGTCGATCGCAACCGGACAACCCAACGCGTCCGACAACGCCTGTCGCATCGGGAAACCGCGCCACACGGGATAATGCGGGGCGCGCAGCACGATGCCCGCCTGCGGATCGACGATGCCCGGCACGCCCACGCCGACGGCCGCCGCCGCGCCGTACTCCGCGTGCAATGCGCGCACTTCGGCCGCCAAGAAGGCCACGACTTCCGCAGGTGCACGCAGTCCGCCCATCGCCTGTTTGCGCAACCCTGTAACGCGGCCGTCCCGCACCAGTCCCAGCCGCACATGTGTCCCGCCTAAATCGATGCCGATCACTGCGTGTTGTGGATCCATGGCCGCTCCATAATGAACGGGCAGACGAATTGCAATTCCCGCCGCGCTTCGGCATGATCCCGTCATGCCGCAATTCCGGATCGATCCACCAACGATAACCAACGAGACCGTCGCAATTACGGGACCGCTCGCCCACCATGTGACGCGGGTCTTACGGTGCGCGGCCGGCGCGACGCTCCGCTTGACCGACGCACGCGGGACGACGTGGCGCGGCCGAATCGTCGAGGCGACACCGCGCGTCGTCACCGTTGCGCTCGGTGCCGCACGCCTCGAACCACCGCCGTCGACGCGCATCACGCTCGCCGTGGCACTCCTGCCACGGGACCGCTGGCGGATCGCTGTGGAAAAATCGGTCGAACTCGGCGCCGACGTGATTCAACCGCTGCTGACCGCACGCACGCTGATCCGCGCGACGGAACGCACCCCGCGCCAAGTCGCACATTGGCAACAGATCGCCGACGGCGCTGCGGAGCAGTGCGAGACAGCGTGGTGGCCGCAAGTGAACGCGCCACGGCCCTTGACGGCACTGCTGCAGGACGTCACGCAATTCGATCGGGTGGTGTGGTGTCGAGAACGCGAGCCCTCCGCAACGATGCCAACGCAACCCGCTACCGCTGCGACACGTCTGCTCTGTATGATCGGTCCGGAAGGCGGATGGACCAACGAAGAAATCGCGCAGATCACCGCTGCCAATGCCGAGCCACTCTCGCTCGGCCCACGCATCCTGCGCACCGAGACTGCCGCACTTGCCGCATTAATCCACTTACAACGTTAAATCTTCCCAGGTGAAATTCCTTGCGCCGTCCGCGCATTGGCTCTGTATTCCCTCTCCCTTTGGGGAGAGGGCTAGGGTGAGGGGGAGGATGCAAAATAGTGAGAGTCCTGGCGGTCTCCCCCTCACCCAACCCTCTCCCCAAAGGGAGAGGGAGGTGGATACCCCGCCCCTTGGGGCGGGGTGCGCTCATTCGCGAAGTGTTGTTGTGGGGCTTCCAGCACCGCCTTACAAGCATTCAGCAGGCCGACCGCTTCGACGCCATCGACCAGCCGATGATCGAAACTGATGGTAAGCAACATCATCTGCCGCGGCACACACGCGCCGTGCACGAAACAGGCCCGTTCGACGACGGCTTGGAAACCGAGGATGACCGATTGCGGATACGACAGGATTTGATTGCCGTGCACGCTGCCTAAGGCGCCTGGGTTATTAATCGTCACGGTCGCGCCGACGAGATCGTCGGGCATCAACTTGCCTGCCACGGCTTTTTTAATCAGCAGATCGCTCTCGCGCGCTAGCGTGCTGAAATCCTTTTGTTCCGCCCCTTTCAGCACCGGGACGATCAATCCGCGCTCCGTGCCGACGGCCATCCCGAGATTCATGAACGCGTGTTCTTCGATCCAATGTTTGCCCGACTCATCGACGAAGTAGAAGTTGTTACAGGTCGGAAATTTTTTCAGCGCCTCGCGGACAGCATACAGGAAACAGCCGCCGAGCCGGAACTTCGCGCCGGTCCGTTGTTCAAAAGCGGCCTTGGTCTGTTCGCGCCACGCGAGCAGGTCGGTCATATCGACTTCGACGGTCGAGCCGGCGTGCGGGACCACCGATTTCGCCAAGATCATGTTCTCCGCAATCCGGCGGCGAATCGGAGTCGGTTCCACGCGCTTGCTCCCGCTCAACGGCGGCGGCAACGCGACCCGCCCGGCAGTCGTGCCGCAACTCTTCACACTCGGCGCAGCTGCGCCGGTCGACTGCACAGTGGCGTAGCGTAATAGATCGTCCTTCGTCAGTTTGCCGCCGGGCCCAGTGCCGGTCAGCGTCGCCAGCACCGACTCCGGAATACCTTGTTCTTTTGCCAGGGTCCGAATCAGCGGTGGCAAGAGTTGGCCTCCGGTCGCAGTCGCGACCTGCGCGCTCGCCGCCGTCACACTTCCACTCGATCCGACCGTCGCACCGATCTTGGCCGCGCCAGAAATCGCCTGGCCGCTTGCGTCTAATTCAACGGCCACTCCGAGCCGCAGATATTTTTTGGCCGCAGCCTCGTCGCATTCGATCCAGGCCAGCGGTTGTCCGACTTTTTGTTCATCCCCGACTGGCGTGATGATCTTGACAATTTTTCCGGCCAACGGTGATTCGTATTCATACACCGCTTTCGCCGTTTCTAATTCCACTACCGGTTCCTTTTCGGCGATCAGATCCCCGACTTGTTTGATCCAGCGAACCACCACGCCTTCGGTGATGGTCTCGCCTGGTTGAGGCATCGGCAAACCGACAGTCGTAGCCATGGCAACTCCCTTGTTCAGTACGCCATCACCTTACGCGCGGCGTCGACGACACTTTGCAACGACGGCAGATAGGCCTTCTCTAATATCGGATGCACCGGCGGCACGCAGTGCTTTGCCCCGACGCGCAGCGGTGGTGCCGCTAAGTGCCCGAAGGCGTGTTCATTGATCCGTGCAACCAATTCACCGCCGAATCCGCCAATTTTCACCGCCTCGTGCACAATCACCACGCGATTCGTTTTCCGCACTGAGCTGTAGAGCAATTCTTCATCGAGCGGCCAAATGGTGCGCAAGTCGATCACTTCGGCCTCGACACCCTCCGCAGCCAACGCTTTTGCGGCCTCCAGCGCGAGATACGTCATCCCCGACCACGTCACGATCGTTAAGTGCGTCCCTTCGCGCCGCACGATCCCTTTGCCGATTGGGACCGTGTAGTATCCCGGATCGACGTCTTCGCTCACTAAGTTGTAGAGTCGCTTGTGTTCCAAAAAAAGGACCGGATCGGGATCTTCGATCGCGGCCAGCAGCATTCCCTTCGCATCGGTCGGGGTCGACGGCATCACGACTTTGAATCCCGGCGCATGGACAAACCATGCCTCGAGCGATTTCGAGTGAAACGGGCCGACACTCATCCCACCGCCCGAGGGCATGCGAATGGTGACGGGGATATTGGTGCCGAAGCGGTACCGATACGTGCCGATCACGTCAACCAGCGGCGCCATACACACGGTGATAAAATCGGAGAACTGGATTTCAGGAACAGGCCGCAGTCCCGCCAGTGCAGCCCCCATCGCCTCGCCAAGGATCGCGTTTTCAGAAAGCGGCGTGTTGCGCACGCGCGGAAAACCGAATTCTTCGAACAGTCCCTTCGTGACGCCAAAGACCCCGCCATACGTACCGAGATCTTCGCCGAAGATGTAGACACGGTCGTCCCGTTGCATCGCGACCCGCAGTCCGTCACGAATCGCCTCCATGTAGCTCATTTTGGTCATATACATTCCCCGTGCTGTGTCATCCTGAGCAACGCGAAGGATCTCACGGCATCCCGTGGATCCTTCGGCTTCGCCTCAGGATGACCGTCTCTTCTGTCACTCCACCGGATATTCCGCCGAATACGCCCCCGTCGCCGCTGTGGCGGGATCGGGCGGCTCGTCGTCACCGGCGATCTCCACGGCACGATCGATCTCCGCTTTAATGGCCGTCCGCAGCGCTTTGTCTTCGTTGTCGTTCCACCACTGGCGTTCGATCAGATAGATCTTCGCGCGTTCCACCGGATCACGCGCCGCCCACGCCTTCTTTTCCGTGTCCGGCACATACGTAGCCGGGTCGTGGGTCCCATGTCCCGCCATCCGCATCGTCTTGCATTCGATCAACGACGGCCCGTCGCCCGCACGCGCCCGCTCCACGCCCGCCACACAGGCCCGATACACGGCGAAGACATCGTTGCCATCCACGATCACCGACGGCATGCCATACGCGGGCCCACGCTGCGCCAAGTCTTCCGTGGCCATTTGCTCTTTCACCGGCACGGAGATCGCCCACCGATTGTTGTTAATAAGAAAGACGACCGGAAGTTTGAAGACCACGGCGTAGTTCATCGATTCGTGAATAATGCCTTGCTGCGCCGCACCCTCCCCGAATGTCGTAATGGCGACGCGGTTGGTTTTCCGATATTGCTCTGCCCACGCCATCCCGAGCGCCACGGCGACGTTTTGCCCCATATGCGAAGTGAACCCGAGCATGTTGGTCCCGGCCTTGGCGAAGTGCATATTGCCGTCGCGTCCGTGCGTCGGGCAATTTTTGGTGCAGCGGTATTGTTGGAAGGCCTCGAGGACTGTCACGCCGCGATGAAAGTGCGCGGCCATATCGCGGTGCGATTGCGGAAACCAATCGTCGTTCGTGATCGCAAAGGCCGCGCCCGCCGAGACCGCCTCTTGGCCGGTGCTCAAGTAGCCCTTGCCGACGATGAACGGATTGTGCGGCGTTTGATTGGAACAGATGTAATAGATCTCGTCTTCGAACAACCGCGTCTGCACCAACAACCGATACAGGCCCAACGCCGTCTCTTTGGGAATCTCGAAATCCCGCACCGCCAATGTCCATTCCGTCATAACCCCTCCGTGCCGAATGAGCAAAAATGATCATCCCCTTAACGACCGATCGCAAGGGCGTCAAGTAGAAGAACGGGTTCCCCGCCACATGCTCTTTGTCATTTGCAAAACACGCGCAAACCCACTAAGGGTCCGCGCATTCACAACCAAAGGAGATACCAATGAGCGAAATCACGATCCTCCGCAATCCCGACCAAGCCACCTTGCGTGCGCTCACACTGCAGCACACGCCTGCGGTCCTGCAGACGCAGCACGGCAACATCGATAAGATTTCGCGCAACAAGGCGCGGATGGCGAAATACACGTATGTCATTGCGCCGGATGCGGACGCAGCCCGCTATTCGCACACCGTGATCGATCCAGCGAAGGCCGCTGCGTTGATCGCTGCCCAGCGTGCGTACATCCAACAACAAGGCACATTGATCGCCATCGAAGGCTACTACGGTCTCGGCCAACACGCCGTCGGCGTGGAGTGGCGCTACACGCCGGAAGGTGCCAACATTGCCGGGATGCAACAAGTGCTCAGCTTCCCGCGCGACCGTGTGGAAACGGCCGCGCAACAACAAGCGCCATTCACGCCAACATTTCAGATCGTCTTTACTCCAGGATTTGCGGCACCGAACATGCCGGGCCGGCAAGCGATCCTCGTCGACCTCAAGACCTGGACCACGTACATCATGGGTCCCGACTACTTCGGCGAGAGCAAGAAAGGTGTCCTGCGGATGCTCTGCGAATATATGTACGACCGCGGCGCGCTCGTGATGCACGCCGGCGCCAAGGTCGTGCACGCGGGGGGCCGCCACTTTACCGTCGCGATCATGGGGCTCTCCGGCACCGGCAAGACCACGACCACGTTCAGTAAGCAGGGAAAACTCACGCAGCCGATCCAAGACGACATGATCACCTTGTGGCCGCGCGGCGACTTCACCGTCACCGAAAACGGCTGCTTCGCGAAGACCGCCGGCCTGACGCCGGAGTCAGAACCGGTCATCCATGCCGGCACGATCGACCCGAGCGCGTGGGTGGAAAATGTCTTCGTCAACGCGAACGGCACCTATGATTTCAGTAAAGGAATCCTGTCGTCCGCCGAGGTCAAGACGTGGCGGGAAATTTTCCTCCTCACCGGCGCAAACGCGGCCAACGTGGACGCGTACATTGCCGGCACCACGACGGCCAAGGATGTCGTCGACGATCACGGCACCCCGCAAGACGGCTGGGATTTCGTCGTCTGGACCCAAAACGGTCGCTCCATTATTCCGATGCGCGCCATTCAAGACGCCGTCGACCTGACGAAAACACTCCCACCGGTGGAATCGATGGGCACATTGAATCGCGATGAAGGCCCGCTCGCCGCGACGCCGGGCATCGTCCGCTTTACTTCGCCGGAGCAGGCGGCCGGATTCTTCATGCTCGGCGAGACCACCAAGACCTCCGCAGCCGGAAAAGACCGTGGGAAGACCCGCTCCCCATTCACGCAACCGTTCTTCCCGCGCAGCCATGATTTACAGGCCAAGCGCTTCGCCGAGATCGCCGCGACGATGCCACAGTGTCAATTATGGATGATGAACACCGGCTACATCGGTGGCGACCAACTCGATGTCGAACAAGGACACGCGCTGAAGGTCAAGATTCGTCACTCCTCCGCATTGCTGGAGGCACTGTTCAGCGGCACGGTGGCGTGGAAAAAAGACCCTGACTTCGGCTATGAGATCCCCGATCCGGACGCCCCACAAAATCGCGGCCTCCGAGAACTCGTCCCGGCGGAAATCCTGGAACCGCGCCGTTTCTACGAGGCCCACGGCCGTCTCGAACAATACGGCGGTTGGGTCCGACAGATGAACACCGAACGACGCGCGTTTCTGAAAAAATACGACGTCGCCGAATCGATCATCCAGGCAACCTGTGGTGAAAGCGGCGAATGCTGCGGTTGTCGGTGTGCGTAGAGGAAAAGGACGTCATCCTGAGCCGGCAGGCGAAGGATCCAATGGACACCACTGGATCCTTCGCCTGCCGGCTCAGGATGACAACCCTTCAAATATCCACACATCCTAATGGTGGGAGGCACAACGAGTAGGCGCGACATACACCGCAGGCTCGCGCGGTGTTTCCGGAATAGCCGGCGCGCCGACATAATACCGATTTCCCCAGTGCACCCCATGCGCCCCTAACCCAGGCGCGGGACGGGCATGCTCGACCGCCCGTAGGAGCTGTGCCGTTTCCGCCTGCCACGCCGCTTTTTCCCGCAGCGCCGCCATGGCAGCCTGCAGCGTATCGAGCTCGCGTTCGACCTTCGACGTCAGCGGCACACCAAGCGGCCCGCGCAAATTGCGAATCCGCTCGTCCAACGCATCCAGTTCTGCCACACCAGCGCTGCGCTGTACCAAATGCCACTGCAACCGCACGGCCTGGAGTGCGAGTTCCCCACGCTGCGGGTGCTCCTTTGGCAGCGCATTCAGCAACAACTCCGCCATTTCCAATTGCGTGGTTGCCGCCCTATGCACGTCCGGCGCCGCCCACGCGAGCACCGTCTCCCAGTCATCCACTTGCCCATCCGATGTCAACGCATGCCACACCGGCCGCGCTTCTCCCGTTTCGGCCAAATGCGCCTGCCGATGCAGCGCAATAAAGTGCTGGATTAAGCGGGCGATCTCGGGATCCTGGGACAGTCGCGCCGCCATCCAACTCCGCGCGCCTTCCGCGTCCCAGCGACTGGCGCCCATCGGATCCCCGTGGCCCGTGGCTACGGCCTCGATCATTAGGCTCGCCAGTCGCGGTTGCAGCAAGGCCGCCACCTCGTTGATTTTTCCGACCTTAGCGTCCTGATACGCCTGCGGCGGCGCGAGCAGATTGGCGGGGTCCGGCCGCGCAATCGTCCCGATGGCGTGCGTCATCGTCAGATGTTCTTCATCGATTTTTTGCGCCTCGCGGAGCGCCGGCATCAGAAAGGCCTGCAATGCAGCCGCAGAGGTGAACGCCCCGGTTTCCGGGTTAATGCCGTATGATTCCGCGAGCGACGGATCCGCCTGCACGGCCCGTCGCAGCATCGCCGGCACGTCGCTCAACGCGGGATCCAGCACGACACTCTCTTCCAACGTCGCCGTCGCCTCCGCCTTATCGTGCGCGAGACTCCGGGATGTTTCGCGCGTCGACCCATAGAATTCTGCAAAGGCGGCGCCGCCCGCTTCGTAGGCCGTCTGCAATTCCGCATCGGTCTCCGCCGCCGACAGCCGGCTCGCGACGGCAGCGGCCGCGGCGCGGCGCCCGTGCGCCGATAGGCCGTCGTGCAATGTCGTCAGCGCGGTCGCGACGCCAAAGTCGCCGGTCAATGGGAGATACCGCGGCAGCTCCGTCCGCGCCATCACACCGCCGACTAATGCCTCCCGCGCCGCCTGCAGCTCCTGCCTTGCCCGTTCATTTAACGCCGCATCCGCCTCAGGCGCATGCGTGGGGCCACATGTCGCGTCGGTGGTTTCCCGCGCCAGGCGCACCGCATCGCCGTGCCGCGTGATCGCTGCGCCCAGCACGTCGGCCTGGAGACTCCCCTCGCCGAACAACGCGTCCGGTTGTAAAATCTTCAGTTCACTCACATAACGCGCGCGCTCCTCGGCCGACAAGTCGGGGGCTTCCATCCCCATGCCGCGGGCCACAGCAAGTGTGCGCAACAGTAGCAGACTGTCCGCATCGCCGCTCACGCGCGCCGAAGCACTGTATCGCGATAAAGCAACGTAATAATCAGCGTCCGCTCGGATTTCGCCGTCCTCGCCGATGAATCCGTGCTGCTGCGCCCATTCAATGAGCGCGGCCGTCGCGTCGATCTCCCGCGCGACCGATTCGTGCATCGTCATCCCGCCCTCGACCACGCGCACCGGCGCACTGCGCCGCACGTCGCGCGCCAAATCCCGCAGGTCGTGCAGCCCCAGGCCCGCCTTAGCCAGTTGCAGCTGCTGCGTGATCAACACGCCGTACAACAGCCGCCGCCGCTCGGCACGCACTTGGTCGCGCCCCCCGAGCCACTCCCACATCGCCGCTTCATTGCGCAGCACGGAACTGCCGGCCGCCGGCGGCGACGCAGCGGTCGACCCGAACAGTTCGTCGGTGAACCACGCGGCAACCCGCGCTGCGTCTGAATCGTCGATCCGATATTTGCCGAGCATGCGGATGCGATCATACAAACCTTCGCCGTCGGCCGTATAACCACGCAGCGCCTGCGGCAGACGAACCTCTCCCAACCACCCGCTTTCTACCAGCTCCAACACGCGACTGGGGCTCAAGTCGCCGACCTCCGCGCCCAAATCCATCAATTCCGCTTGCAGAAAGTCTTTGGCCTCGCTCAGCGTGGCTTCCGCCAGTAGGCCCCGCCGCGCAGCGACCCGTTCCCGGATGGCATCAACCGTCAGCCGTTCATCGATCAACCCGAATTGCAGTTTGAGCCAATCCAGACCATCCACAATCTCGGAGAGGATTGGGAAATCCCCGGACCCGATCGTATCTGCAAAATCCTTCCCGAGCCCAACCCACCGCAATGCTCGCAGCAACGGACGCATCTTTTCCGCTTCGTCACCGATTTCCGCGGCGCGATCTCCCGCCGAGGCTCGCAGTGCGCGGTCACCGTACCGGGCCTTCATCACGCCCCACGACGTCAGGTCCCAAAAGGCCAATGACGCGCCGACCTTCGTCAACCGCGCGACGCCGCGTCCAACCACCGACCGCGTCAACCAACGCGTCAGACCGCCTTTGGAGGCCAAGTCCACTATATCAGGCGCGAACGTCAGCGTGAGCGACAGCGCGCTACGGCCGCCCCATGTCGCGTAACCGGGAATCAATTTATCGAGTCCGGTATCGAGTAACCGTCCCCAGGTCACCCCCGGCATGAACCACGCGTTGCGCAGCGCACCGCCGAAGCCGCGCAATCCGCCCACGATTCGGGCGCCGACACTCGCTCCCTCCGGCAATAGCTGAAACGCCATCGCCCGACCGATATTGCGCAGCAACGAACCACGCTCGATCGCCGTCACCGCAACGGCGCCGCCGCGCAGCGCCGCTTGGCCCACGAAGTCGACCGCCACGCCGCCGAGTTGCCGCCCCACCACGCGATTCGTGATCACCTGCGCCGCGCGCGCCAACGGCGGCGTCGCCGTGTGGACAATGGCCGTCGTGGCCACAAAATGTTGCGCGTGATCCTCGCCGTCGAAACCGAGCGCGTCCAACAGATCCGTCACCACGGGACCGAGCGCTAGACACAACGCCGCGCCGAGCCCCAGCCCTGGCGCATGCTCGCGCGCATAGTTGCCGTGCGTATCAGCCAGCTGCGCCCGCAGCTCCGGATGCAGCCGCAACTCAACCAACGCCCGCGTCAACGTATCGACCGGGGACGCCAACGGGGCCACGCCGGTCGTCCCGCCCGCACTCCGGACCTCCGCCAAATAATTCCCCGCCGCCGCGACCGGCACCTGGTCCGCTGCCGTCCCGAACCGTCGAACAATCATGCCCGTCGTGTTCGCATCCGTCGGCACGGTCACGGTCAAGCGACCATCTCGATAGGTTGCGGCCGGAACCGCTGGCGCGGCGGGGGGTTGCGCGGGACTAGTGGCCGCTGTTCCCGGCGCCACGGGTACGGGCGGCGTCCTCGGTAGCCGCAACGGTGAATTCGGTCGCGGTTGGCGCCCGGGAGCCGGCCTAGGTGGAATCGGTGGTGGTGGTGCCATAAATAGGCCTGACTTCTTTATGCTCCCCTCGCCCCGACGGGGAGAGGGTGGCGCGCAGCGCCGGGTGAGGGTCTAAACGAGTGAACCCCTCTGCATGATTATCGGATTCCCCGAGGGGCCAAGTTGCGAAATGCCAGAGCTAGTTCGCGTCGAACACCCGCATGGCGGCACTCGAAATAACTGTAGAATAATGAATGCACCCCGCCCCAAGGGGCGGGGTATCCACCTCCCTCTCCCTTTGGGGAGAGGGTTGGGTGAGGGGGAGACCATCAGGACTCTCACTATCTTGTAATCCTCCCCCTCACCCTAGCCCTCTCCCCAAAGGGAGAGGGAAAAAAAGCGCGGCAAGCCGCGAGGAATTTCACCTAGGAAGATTAAACAGTTCAGAGCGACTCAGTCGATCCGTTGCGCGCACAGGCCGAATACCCGCAAAGGACATGCATCAAGATGCCACGGTATCGCAGCGAGAGAGCCGCCATCTCATCAATGCCCCCGGACTCGCACCGGTTCGGGGCGGCCGGGACGTTCGCCCGGGCGACTGGTGCCGCGGCGCGGACCGTGTGGCAGCGCGGCGGACGGGGCCCGTGCCAAGACCTTCGGCAGCTCCCGTTCCACGACACGTGCGTGGGAATCGTCGTTGAGCAGCGGGCGCGCAGTGCGCATCGGATTCGCGGGACGTGGCCCTGTAGTCACCGACGGCGCTGTCGTTCCGCGCGGCGTCGCGTCGGTCGCGGGCACACCCACCGGCGTCGTGCCAGCCCGGCGGAGCAGCGCCGCGCGCCGTGCAGACGCCGGCTGATCAACTGCGGCCTTCGGCGCGGTGTCGGCATCAGCGAGCGCCTTCGGACCTTTCGTCCCTGACGCCGGCGGTGCCGCTGGAGGTGCCGGCGGCGTCGGCCGCGGACCTGGCGCTGGCGGCGTCGGGGCGGCTGGGGGTTTCCCCTGCGGCGCTGGCGGTGGTGGTGTCGGATCTGTGCGAGGCGGAGGGCTCACTTCTGTTTCCAGCAGTGCAAATGCGCGCTCACAATCGCTCACAACCTGCCGATAGCTCTCTACTGTCCCTCCAGTAGCGGCATGCATCAGTCCTCGCGCCGCCTCGATCCCAAAGCCCATGACCCTTGCTCGCACTGCCGGGTCTGCATTCCTTAATAGCGATTGCATCGCCTCTCTATAGTACACAGTTGTTCGAACGGCATGATCCCACATACTAGCCCGTACATTCCCATCGACACTATCGACCCCTGCCGAGGCAACGGGCTGTTTACTCAATACATCGCGGACATAAGTAGTGACATCAGCCTGCGTGAGCGTACTGGCCTTGCTCATTTCAGCAGCGCACAGTGAGTTATATGCCTCGGCAGTCATGCCATCCGGCCACGGCACCATCGTCTGTTCTCGTTTCCACGCGATGATTTGAGCAAATAAGTCGTTGGACGCCGAGATTAACCCTTGCTTTGTCGCTTCTAACTGGCCTGCCTGTGGATTGGTCTCTTTCACGCGACGCCCATCGGCAGCAGCCACTACGGCGTCAACCACTCCCTCTGCAAAGCGCATGGGTGGGAAATCATCTCTTGCGGCACCATATTGGTCGAGCATTGTGCGTAAAGAACCAGCCACCTCCCGTGGTGACTTATCCTCAACCGGCACCCCTTGGACACGACGATCCATGGCGGTATCTCCAGCAGCTGCCAGAATCGCCATTGCCTTTTCAAATTGCGTAACCGTGGTATCACCACCGATCCGCAAACCACCTTTATCAACAGGTTTTGCTAAGGCATCTTTAAGCAATTCCTTTACTTGCTGGGCCTTCGGGTCTGGATCCGTCAACCAGGCATAGATCTCGCCAATTTGTAGCAGGATCTTCTTCCCATCTACCCTCGTAATTTCGTTATAGCCGGTGATGACACCATTCATCACAATCGATAATCCACTATCGTACACCCGCCTTGCATTCACTTCACCTTGGTTGAGACTCACCGGCTCAAACTTCTGCTTCACCAATCGATGCGTTAATCCTCTTAGTTCCGGATCACGAATCGCGGCCCAATTATCTGTTCGCCCTTGTGCAATGAGCCAACCCAATCCCTCCCAGATCACACTCTTTCCTACCCCAGGGATGCCGAGCAAAATTGGATTTTTTCCTGCTGCAACGATTCGCGCAACACTTTTAATGGCCTCCTTATGCAACGCCATGTCTCCCGGTGGGGACTCTCCATGCATGTATTTATCGACCAGATTAATCGTATATCGCTGAAAGGCCACTCGGGGTGAAAGGCCGATACCCAAGAAGTCCTTTTCCCCTGCCTGCTGCGCCCGCTCGGCCTCACTCGCGGCGAGAGACTTCTCTTGCAGCTCCCGATCGCGCGCACGATCTGCACGATCTTCCTCCCGCATCCGTCGCAATTCCTCTTGCTCTCTCACCCGTTCGGCTCGTTCTCGTTCCCGCTCCGCTCGCACCTCCGCCATTTCCTGTTGGCGCTCCGCCTTTTCCCTCTTCAGTGCCCTCCCCGAGAAGATGCTCTTTACTATAGCGATGCCGGCAGTGATGAGACTCACTACCGTCGGTGTCCCAAAGAGGAGTAAGTTGCTCCGCTCCGACTCCCGCATATCGACCCGTTGGTCCATTGCAGTCAACGCGGCCAACACTTGGTTCACTTGCCGCTCGGCGACCGAATCGCTGGCCGTATGCTTCAGTAAATCGAGCACCGGCCCGCGGACTCGACTGATCGCATCGCGCGTCATACGCACGGCAATGCGATAATCTTTGAGTCCGGTCTGATCGTCGCGCACGCGCAGCACATCGCTCTCACCGGTAATCTTGGCAGCCGCAATGACATATGCCAGCATATTAGCTGGCACGGTCGCATCCAGATCCGCGTAATCGGGATCGTCGTCAGAAAGCGGGCGCCACCCGAACAGATTTAATCCCTTCCCCTGGTCCCAGATCTCCAATAACGAATCGTCGTTCACGTGATCAAAATCTCCCTGCGCCAGATACGGCGCGGCAGCGCGCGGATCGGCCAATGCGTGTGCGAACGGCTCGGGCAGATCTTTCTCCGGCACCAAATACTCCACAATCTCCGTCAGAATCTGCGTCTTTCCTAAATGCGGGACTTTACTGGCGAGCGTCTCTACCGCCTCCTGTAAATACTGCACCCGCGGCCCGACACCGGCCGCCAACAGATCCGGACTCTTCGTCAACTCGCCCAGCGCTTGGCTAAGCCGCAGCAAATCGGAGCGTTCAATGATCGTCTGATCAATGTAGTAAACACGCAATCCCTCATTCCCGATCGGCCGCAACGCCTGGTCGGGATTTTTCTTGTCCATCTTCAGACTGGATAAGAGATATTGCACCTCAATGTCGGACAGAAACATCGGATGCCCGGCCTTATCGAGCAATGGCGCCCATCGATCTCGTCCCTTGGTATCCTGTTCGGTTAGCGCTAGCGCCTGAAGCGGAACAGGCTCCTTGACGAAGCCGGAGTAGCCTTTGATCAGCGTTCCGACGTTGTCGAGTGGGATGGCTTCCGGCTTGATGTATTGTCGGATTCCCTCGACCATCTGACCGGGCACGGCCAACATCTTGCGCCCCTCCCGATCCACGTAGCAGACTGAGGATTTATCGAAGCTAGCACCTCCATAAATCGGGAGGAGATAGCGCGCGACTGACACTGGGAGCTCGGTTTTCGCCCGTTTCCCGCCACCACCCCACATGCCGACGAGAAACGACACGCCGAAATACGTGGTTACTGCGTGGGCCTTGGCAGGATCGAGATAGGCGGATTCATCGACATCCGTCTTGCCCTGACTCACGTCCTGGGCCTTTCGATGGCCATCCATCCAGGCCACCGCATCGTGGGAATCGCCTAACTCGGTCCGATATTTTTCGATCGCATCCTGGCGTTCCTTCTCCGTCGCGAAGGGCCCCCTCGGCAGCTGCACACCACCACGTAGCTGCTTCAGCCGTGGTTCCGTGATCGGCATGGTGTCGGGGTCGCAGACAGGGATCAGCCACGGCTGGACTGGCGTGGTCGGCTTTGCGGCTGGATCGGTGCCCATAAGTCCTCCTGAAAGCAATCCCCTCAGAGAGATTCTCGGCTCGTGGGGGAACAGAAGTTGCGTGAATAATGGAAGAAACGCTCTATTGGACCGTAACGCTGATGCCGGCGAATTCGGTCTCCCATTTCCCCTTCATTGCAACGGCAATTGAACGCATACTTTCATTATTGACCTTTATGGTGATGTTCTTCGTCCCATCATCAAATGCGGCAACCAATGGTGAAGACGTACCTGCAGTGCGATCCGTGAGCGCCCACTGCGTGTTCTTCGCCATCACCGCCGCCGTGACCTTGGCGACGTCAATACTGCCAGTCCTTGCCGTCGTCCCCACCGGCTTCTCCTTTGCCGTGCCAGTCCTCTTGCCAGGGGTTTTTTCTGCGCCCCCTTTGGCCGCGTCCGCCCCATCCCCCTCCTTCTGCGCCCACTCGTCGTCCCGCTTTGGCGCAGTCCAATCGGCCGTGCCTTGGGGGGCCGCCGCAGCGGGCGGTGGCGCAGGCTGAGGCGCAGTCGGCGCGGCAGCGGCGGCAGGATTGGTGTACGGCGGATTCCACCCCTGCGCGTACGCCGCGCGCGGCGGATACGGATAAGACGGATACGATGGCGCGAAGAAGCTGGGCATCCAGAAGCCGAGCGTGTTGGCAAAACCGAGCGACGCATAGAACGGGTTCATCGAACCGAAGCCATAGCCGCTAAAACCGTAGCCGCCGGCTCCGTACCCGCCCCCGAAGGCCCCAACCCCGGCCCACAACGGCGTCGCAGTAATGGCGCTGGTATACGGGGACCAACCCCCGCCGCCCCACGGACTCACGCCCCCACCCCATGGATCTCCAAAGCCGATCATCGGCACACCTCTCCCTATAAGTACTATCGACCGCCACTACCCACAAGTTGCGTCTCCGCCATTTCATTGGTTGACGACGCCTCGGTTCTTTGCGATATCAAGTCACGCCAGGGGGAGAACAGAGGCGGGCGATGACTCAGCAGGACCACGACGACGTCAAGCGGTATCTCGGTGTACTGGCCGAAGACTTTACCAGCAAATTGCAGCTCTTCGCCGAGGGTCTGACGGCCCAGATTGAGGCGCTCGCCCGGCGTCAGCACGAGCAATACCAGGAACTCAAGGCCGACATCCGGATGCTGGAGGCGGCCATTCAGCGGAACAGCCAGGATATTCAAGCGCTGCGGACGGGACTCGCGGAGCTCCGAGCCGAGATGACCCAGATGGAGCAACGCCTGACGGCGCAGATCGAGCGCATTCACGAGCGCCTCGATGACCACGACACGGCAATCGCCGAGTTGCGCGACGGATCCCGGTAACCAAGCAACAGCGGCGGCATGGCGTAGATTCTCGCTTGACATGTGTCATCTCTCATTTAAGATGACACATATGACCAAAACACAGATCTATCTGCCGACCGCCGAGTTGGCTCAGTTGCATCGGCTGGCGAAACAGGCTGGTCGCAGCTTGGCCGATCTGATCCGGGAGGCCATCCGCAAGACGTGGCTGCCGCAGCGCACGGCCGACACCGGACCCGTTGCGCTCTGGCCGGGGGCTGCGAAGCGATCGTCGAACGACCACGACAGCATCTACGATGAGCGACCCTAATGCGCCGGCCCACGCCTTATTTCATCGACACGAGCGCCTGGTTGGCGCTGGCGATCGTCGGCGACCCCTATCATGACCGCGCGTGCGCCGCGTGGCAGACGTTGGTCACCGAAGGAAGTAAGGCCTTCACCTCGGTCCCTGTGATCATCGAAACATTTACGTTTCTGGATCGCAACACCACACGGCAAACGGCATTGCAGTGGCAGGCGGCGCTGGGCCACGTGCGCCGCCTCCGGATCTTGGAATGTTCGCTCGCCAACATGGACCGAGCGTGGTCCTGGTTCCTGCGCAAAGAACTGCACAAACTGAGCGCCGTCGACGCCACCAGCTTTACGCTGATGCAGCAACAACGAATTGCCCGGGCCTTCGCCTTCGACGTCCATTTCGCGATGGGCGGCTTCACGTTAGTGGAGGCGTGAACGGAGGCGTCGCTACGGAAGCGGCGGATTGAGCAGTGGGAAAGCTCCAACGGGTATTTGCGACTTGCGGGTCCGAATGCCGATGCGCTAAAGTCGGGCCATGGGCGTCCAGATTCATCCAGATGCCAAAGACCGGATGCACGAACGGGGTGCTACCGCAGAAGAAATCGAGGAGACAGTCCAAGGTGGCGGGCCCTTGGCGGCAAAGTGAGGCTTATGAAACTGACCTACGACCCGCGCTATAATGTTGCGTATATCTGCCTGAAAGAAAAGACGGAACAGGTCGAAACGTTGCAAATCAGCGATGATCTCCCCATTGATATCGCCCCCGATGGTTCCGTGTATGGTTTCGAGCTGCTCAATGCGCGACAACAGCTCCACGCGGACAACGGCGGCAAGCTGACGATCATTAATGAAGAACACGGCAACACCACGGAAATTGCGCTCACCCCGTAGTAGAACACCTTTCCGCCTACACCGGTTCGGTCGGTGCTTCGCCTTCGATATCCATTTTGCGTGTGAGCCGGATTCACATTAGTGGACGCGTAACGCCATGGCGGCGCAGGCTGCGGCGCGCGGGGCGGCGGGCGGGATGTTCTTTCTTTCATCCTTTGTTACGGCGACGTGAGGAGAGGGGCTGACTTTCTTCATACAACGTATCCGGACACAAATCTTGCCCTCCTGGCCATTGGATGCTCCCCAACACCGCTTGAACCGCAGTAAACTGCTTCGGATCTTTCAACACTTGAAAGACGCCATACCGCAAATAAGGGCGCATATCGAAAATACGCTCCTCACCGTTCACAAATTGCAACCGAAGCTGATAGTTGCGTTCCGGAAACACTTTGCGAACTCTTGGGTGCATATATTATTTGAGCGGATCAATTTTAAAGACTTGCTGCCCCCGGACGGCCAGCTCCCAATCGGCCAGCAATTCATCCCGATGGATTTCCATCCAGGCCTCCACTAATCTTCGTTTTCCAATCGGCAATTTCCCTTCCAATAATTTCCCTAATTTAATATCGAACACTGCCTCCGCGTCTTGATATTTCACATGGATATGCGGCTTTTTGTGCCGTTTCCGATCCATGAAAAACAGCATAACAATGATGCCATAAAAAACCGATATGACAGGCATTGTCTCTCCTTTGCGAACGATTTTTCACACAACACAAGAGCCCTTAGCAATAACCATCGCAGTCGTCCAGTACCAGCAGGCTATGTGGAGGCGTGACGACGTTCAGGCGTATGAGCGACACGCGTCGCGGCGTGCTCATGGGTTCTACGGAGTGGCTTCCGGCAGTTGGTTGCCAAAAGTCGCCCAGAAGCCTAATGCTGTAGCCTCAATAACGAGTTGACCGGCGGTCGTTTTGAAAGCATCCGCTTCTACCGCCGTAAGACTCCGCAATTTCCTGAACGTGAGCAAAAAACCGCCGTTGGGTTGCAGCGTCGGGACAATCTTCACCTTGCCTTTCCACTTCGCATTGGCCGCGCGAATCTTCGCGACATATTTCGGATACGCCCGACGCTGCGCTTCCGTCCATTTGAGTTGCGCGAAGTGATCGACGCGAGGCCTTGCGGCAGCGGGCGGTGGCGCAGCGGGTTCCTCTTTCTTCGGCTCTTCTTTCTTCTCCGGCTCCTGGGCCTTTTCCCCGTCAGGTTTCTCGCCGTCGGTGGCGCCACCGGCCGCGGCCGGTGGAGGGGGTGGCGCAGCGGCGGCGGGCGGTGCCGTCGGCTGGGGCGGCGGAGGCGGCGGCCCATAGGGCGATTGGCCGAAATACGCGGGGAATCCGGGCGGGCGGCCACCGGGCATCCGGCCGATCGAGCTCGCCAACGCGAACGACGCGGCGAAAATATTCCCGCTCGGGATGCCGATCCCCATGAAGCCGCTGACACCGATCGCAGCGGGGGTGACGTCGAAGTTCAGGTTGCCGGCAGCAGCGCCGAGGCCTCCGAACACGCTGCTCCCGCCGAAGACCCAGCTCGGATCCGACACCCGATTGAACACGCTCTCGATCCCCATGGCCTACCTCCCCACTTTGTCTTCCTTATGGTACCGCTTCACTAACGCCTGCCAGGCCGTCCCTTCCACTTCGCCGTCTTGCTTGAGCGCGGCAAACAGCTCCGTCAGCCGCCGCGCGACGACGTCGAGGCCCTTGCTGGTGTCGATATTCACTTTCTTGCCCACTTTCTTTACCGGCATCGCGGCATTCAGCAGTTTATTGATATCGTCTTTGTCGACCCTCTTCTCCGTAATCCCCAACGCCTCCATGATTGCGCTGGCCGCGCGGATCATCCGTTCGCGTGCCGGATTGATCTTCTCTTTCGCCTCCGTCGCCGCTTTTTCCAATTGCTCCAACAACCGTCGCCTTTCGCGCGGCGTCTTGAGCGTGGCAAAGACGGTCTCGACCAACGCGTCGGCTTCGCCCGGTTTATTGTAACCGGCGGCTTGAAGCTTTTGCACGACTTCCGCTTTGGGCAGCGCCGCTTCTTGTTTCACGCCGAGTCGTTTCGCCTCGGCCAGCGCCAGCGCGTAGAGTTTGCGGATCATCTTCGGGGCATCGGCGCCCCACTGTTTGCCGAGCATCTTCAGCATCGCGTCGAGATACGGCTCCGGTTTATTGGCATCGTCGCCGTGCGGGGCCCACGCGCTGCCGAGTAGCGACTGGACGGCTTTAACGAAGTCGGCATTCGGCGTCGTCTCGCCCGGCGCAATCAGATTGAGCAACATTTTTTTCGGATCGTTGCCGACGTCTTTGTCGGCATCCAGAAACGCCGCGCGGCGCTCATCGGCGTTGGTCCCGCGCATCCAATTGGCCACGCCATCGGCCAGACTGCGGAGCACGCCTTCGCGACCGGCCAGGTCTTTATTCCCGGCCTCGCCCTTGGCGATCTCATCCTGCACCGGTTTCGGATAGACCCCAGCCGTGCCCGGTTTCGACGGATCATCGGCTTTTTCTTGCGCCGCCTTAAAGTAGACTTCGGCCCGCTCCGCTAACGGCGGCACCGCAGCCGGTGCGCCCGTGGGAGCTCCCGCCTGATTCGCTTGACGGGCGGTCGTTTGCGGCGGCGGGCCATAGCGTCGCTCCATCGTGATGTTGGTCCAGCCGTTGAAGATGTTGATGAGTGGCACCGCTGCGCCGGCCACGGCGGTCGTGAATCCGGGCGGGGTGTCGGGGTCGAATCCGAGCGGCGCGACGCCGAAGATGCTGCCGCGCGCTGCGGGGTTGCGCCAATAGGGGCCGAACGTCGGTTGTTGGTCGAAATAGAGACCGGCGCCCGCGAGCCACGTCGACGGCGCGGTACTGCCCGATTGAAAACTCGGTGCACCAAACTCAAACGACGCCGGTGCCGCTCCGGCACCGCTCGCTCCCCAAGGATCTGCCAGACCGGGAAGGCCAGGCAGACCATAATTCGTCAGTGGAAAGAGACCAACGGTCACAACACTGCTCCGTTCCGTTCATTTTGCACTTTGCACTTTGCACTTTGCATTTTGCCTTATCCTCTCAACTACCCCCACGGATCTCCCCTTTTTGGTAGAGTCCGCGGCCGATCAAATAATCGCGGCGAATCTGGTCTTTCATCGCGTCGCCATCGGCATCCGCCGTGGTCAGGATCCGCTCGCCGAGCGGCATTTGGCGGAATTTCTCGCCTAAGTAATCCGCCGTCCGTTGGGCCAAGTCATGCAACGATTGAGTAATGCGACCGAGTTCACGCGATGCGGAACTGGCTTGGCGCCATTCCGTAGCCCCTTTGCCCGGATTGTAGACATGCGCAGCTAATGGATAGGGATCGACCGATTCCGGCAGCGGTTGCTCCAACGAGCCGACGGCGCCGTCTAATGCGGCATCCACGCCGCCGTCCCGCTCATCGATCGGAGATCCACTGCCGGCGCCTGTTTCCTCCGTGCTCGTCCCAGCCGCGCGACCGGCGCTGCTCCCCGCGACGGCACTCGGCTCTTTGATTCGCGCGGGGCGTTCGCTCCGCGTCGGTGCCACGCCGGGGGCACGGAGCGTCGCTTCCGGCGCCGCACCGGCGAGCGTCGCCATCGCCGCTGTAGGGCTGGGCCGCTTCGCGGCCTTGGCCGCATCGGCGTGGGCGCCGGTGACGGTCGGTTCGGCAGTCGTGCGGGAATCATGGTCAGTCTCAGGTTGAGCCGTCCCGTCGGCCAGAGGGGTGTCAACCCCGGCGGCGACGGGCTCGTGCAATGCAATCGCTTCGCCGGCGCGCGCCGTATCGGCACGACTGCGCGGCGTTGGAATGCCGGTCGGCACGCGACTCGTGGGCACGGCAGTCGGTGGGCGATGGCCGAGGGCCGCCGTCACGCCGGCACGCGTCGTGCGCACAGCCGCATCGGGCGTCGCGGCAGTTGAGGCCGTGCCGACAGGAGCGTTCCCTCTTGGCGCATTGGCCGTTGTAGCACTACGGTCGGCGGACGCGGGCGTGCGGGTCGATGGTTGCCGCGCGCTGAGGCGCTGCAGTCCACGATCGGCCCGCGGCGCGGCGACGACTTGAAATCCGGATCGATTGCTCGAGTGTGGTTCGGCCGCAGTCCCCGGCGCTTCACCCTCCGGCCGAGCTTGTGGAGTCCCATCGGGCGCGGTCGGTTGAGTCGTCGGCTTCGCAACAGCGCCATGCGGTTGCGCGGCCACGGCCAGTTCTTGGCCACGCAATTGCTCGCCGCGCCGGTCCACTTGGCGCGCCTCACCCTGCGCGATCGCTTGGCGCTGGACTTGGACTTGTTCCCGCCCGCGCGCCCCCTGCTGGCGGATCCGTTTGGCGCTCCCCTCCGGCGCGGTGTTGGCCTTCCAATCGCCGACACCGGGCGCGGCCTCGCCGAGCGGTTGCGTGACGCCTGCTGGTGTCTCACCGACATTGGCTGCGGACATGAGTCCTCATTCCCTTTCGCCCCCTCTGCGGGGCCCTTCGCTAACCCATTTAAATCGCTGCAATTCCTTCATTGGCTGTTGGCTCGTCTCCCCACTCCCATCTCTTACCGAGCAAGCCATATGCCAGCATGGGGTGGGGCCCGGAAGAGACACGTCATATCGCGGGTATCGGCAGACCGAGTGGGTCAAGTTGTGCAGAAGTTGGATACCGCCTAGCGGAACGGGTTTGTCACTTTCAGACGCGGGAAGCGTCGGAAGTCATCGTCGGCAGTGAGGATCTCGTCCACCCCGTGCTCGAGCAGCAGCGCCGCGATGTGGGCGTCATGAACAATATTGCCCTGTACATTTACCGCGAGGGCGAGGGAATCGAGGACACCGAAATGACGGTCGGTCTCGGTCAACACCATCAGGCTCGGGGCCAACAGCAAGTGCTTGATATCCGCCAACGCCGAGGACATGGGCGTTGGAGGATGAAACACCTTCGGATGCGTCACGACGCGGAGGAACTCATACACACAAGGCCACGGCAAAGCCCACGGGGCATCGCCCTCTGCATAGCGTGCCAATAATCGCTTTGCTTGACGGTGATGTGCCGTTTCTTCGCGCCTGGCATAGACGAGAATGTTCGTATCGAAGGCGACGGTCACCGCCCCTCCATCAGATTAAATAACGCGTCCCGATCATCCAGATTCACGCCCGGCAGGACTTTGCCGCGCTCCGTGGTCCAGCGCAATTGATATCGTATGCGCGCCTTCGTCGGGAGCAACGCGCGCCGCAACAACGCAGAAACAAATTCGCGCAATGTCGCGCCCTGCTGCGCTGCTCGCAGTTTCAGCATCCGGAAGAGGTCGTCGTCGATCACTAATGTGGTTCGTGCCATATGCATAAGCATATGAATAACGCATATTGCTGTCAAGGCTGAGGGCGATCGCAGCGGCTTACCGGAATGGCGCCAGCACCGCGCGGTGCTCGCGGCAGCCGATGCAGGCGCGGTCGGCGGCGGACGCGGCGTGTTTGGTAGCGAGTGTGCGGATCCGCAACGCCGATTGGGAGAGGAGTTCGGTGGAGAGCTCGCCGCTCTCCACGGCCGCGTTGACACGCAGCATCGCACGTTGCGTAACTTCAGGACTGCTGCAGATCAAGTTCAAGTCGCATCCGGCGGCCAACGCACGTACTGCGGCCTCTTCCGGAGGACAGCATTGTTTGATCGCGCCCATCTCGAGGTCATCGGTAACGATCACGCCTTTGAAGCCGAGTTCTTCCCGTAACAGGCCGGTGATCGCACGCTTCGAAAGTGTGACAGGGGCCGTGGCGTCGATCACGCCGTACAAGACATGCGCAGTCATCAACAGTGGCACGCCTTGTTGGATCGCCGCGGCAAACGGCGCGAGTTCCATCCAGCGCAAACGATCCCAGGTGTGCGGCAGGATCGGCATCGTTTTGTGGGAATCTTCCGGCGTATCGCCATGGCCAGGAAAGTGTTTGCCGCACGGGATCACGCCGCCTTCGAGCAAACCGCGGATCAGCTCGCCGCTGCAGCGCGTGACCAAATCGCGATTCCCCGCAAACGCCCGATCGCCGATAATCGGATTGTCGGGATTCGTGTTGATGTCGAGCACTGGAGCGAAGTTCACGTTCAGACCGGCGGCCGCCAGTTCACGGCCCATCAGCCGTCCGACGTCGTATGCCAAATGCAACTGCGGGTCGGCGTGCATCGCGGCGCCAATCCGCGCCATCGGGGGAATTTGGGTAAACGGCGGCGGCATTCGAAAGACACGACCGCCTTCGTGGTCGACGGCCAGCAACAGCGGACGGCCGGCGGCTTGCCGTAAACGGGTCGTCAGCCCGATCAGTTGATCGAGCGACTGAATGTTGCGACGAAACAGGATGACGCCGGCGAGTTCTTCTTGCTGCAACAACTGCTCGAGGGCAGGCGACACGTCGGTCCCTTGGAAGCCGGTCATGAACAGTTGTCCGATCTTGAAAGTCATAGCAGTTGATTATTTTCCCTCAGACTCCTCCTCATGGACTTCGTCATCACTATGCCCACCACGATGGGGTACGCCCCCTCCCCGTGGCCCGATCTCATACCCATGCGCGCGGGCCCATGCAACCATTTGCTCCGACCAAGCGAAAAAGTTTTCGATCGTGGCGTTCAGGGACGCGGCGGATGCGTCCAAGTTCGCGGACGCGTCTCGCAGTTGTCGATAGATCGTTTCGAGCTGTGCAATCAGTTGATCGAGGATCTGGAGTCCGGTCGCGCGCTCTGCCTCCAACGCGGCCGATTGAAAATGTTGCGCCACTTTTTCGCGCCACTGCCGCGCCTGCTGCACCATATCTTCGACGGCTGCCGGACTGAGTTCGCCCGCTAACCGCGAGACCAGTTGCGCCACACCGTTATGGAATTCGATATAAAACGTCACGTCGCGATCGATCGCGACGAGATCGATGCGCCCACCCCGCCACGCCTGCGTGCCGATCGCCGCGCCGATCGTGGCCAGCGCCACTGTGGCACAGGCGATGCGCAGCCAGCGCGCAGCCGCACCGGGTCTGATGATCAGACCGAGCAATGCGCCCGTGACTAAGCCACCTAAATGGCCCATGTTGTCGATGCGCGGATTAATCAGTCCGAAGAGAAGGTTATAGCCGATAAACGGCAGCATCCCTTGCACCAACGAACGCCGTGCCAACTCCGGCAAACGCGCATGCTTGACCAATCCGACGACTAACAGAAAACCTCCGAGGCCGAAGACGGCGCCCGAGGCCCCGGCCGAAACCGCGCGACCGTTCAGCAACGCGCTCGCGACGGTCCCACCGATACCGCTCAGCAAGAACACGAGCAGATAGCGTTCCCAGCCGAGCAGCGTCTCGCAGAGCGCGCCTAACTGCAGCAATGCATAGCCGTTGAAGAGCAGATGCAACCATCCGATATGGAGGAAAATCGGCGTGACCAGCCGCCAATATTCACCGGCGCGGACTTGCGTCGGTGCCAGCGCACCGAAACGCAGCAAATTCGGAATGGATTCTGAGCCCCCGGTCAATTCCAGACCCAAGAAGGCTGCCGCAATGAGGATCAGGATGGCGATGCTGGCGGGACAGCGGCGGGTCGTCATTAGAGACCAATCGGATGCCACGCGGTTTTCATCTCGGTGGCCTCGGTGATCCAATAGGGACTTTGGGCGACACGGTCGTCCCACCACGCGCGGTCATTGGGGGTCTCGCGGATCAGGATCCGCTTCACAGTAAACGCGGCCTCTTGTTGCAACAACTGGATCGTCGCCGCATCCTGTCCCGAATAGTCGATCGCGTTGATGTCCATGTGTTTCGCCAATACGGGAATAAATTCCGACTTAGAACCGGTCAGGATATTGACGACGCCGGCCGGGACATCCGACGTGGCCAGCACTTCGGCGAAGCTGATCGCGGTGCACGGCGCGGCCTCCGATGCAAGGGCAACCACGGTGTTGCCGGATATGATGATCGGGGCGAGCTTCGAGACCAGACCGAGCAACGGCGCCTCTTCCGGAGCGATCACGCCCACGACGCCGATCGGTTCCGGCAGTGTGAAATTAAAATACGGCGCCGCCACCGGATTCACGGAGCCGAAGACTTGCGGATATTTGTCGGACCATCCGGCATACCAGACGAGTCGGTCGATCGACTTTTCGACTTCACGCCGCGCGTTGGCGGCCGAGGCACCGGTGAGCCACTGGAGTTCTTCTTGAAACGCCGCTTTGCGCGTCTCCAAGACTTCAGCCACGCGATAGAGGATTTGTCCGCGCAAATACGCGGTCGCCTTTTGCCATCCCGGTTGCGCCTTGCGCGCCGCGACCACGGCTTCTCGCAGATCTTTTCGCGAACCGCGGCTCACGTTATGTCCATGGACCGGGAAGGTACGTCCCGATTCCGAGCGCGGAAATTGGCCGTTGATGAACAATTTGTACGTCTTCTTCACTGCGAGTCGATCGCTCATGAACATCTCCTTCACGCCAACGTCACATACGGATACAATCCATGCAAACCACCTTCGCGACCAAAACCGCTTTCTTTATAGCCGCCGAACGGCGAGCACGGATCGAATTGGTTCGCGGTATTGTTCCACACCACGCCGGCCTTCAGTTGATTGGTGATCTTGAAAATCTTCGCGCCCTTGTCGGTCCAAATCGACGCGGCCAATCCGAACGGCGTGTTGTTCGCTTTTTCCACCGCCTCTTCCGGCGTGCGGAACGTCAGGGTGGAGAGCACCGGTCCGAAAATTTCCTCGCGCGCAATGCGGTGCGACTGCGCGACGTTGGTAAAGAGCGACGGCCGGAACCAGAAGCCTTTGCTTGGCAATTCGCACGCGGGCTGCCACAACGCAGCGCCTTCATCGCAGCCGGATTGGACCAGTTCTCGAATTTTTTCGAGCTGCATCCTCGAGTTGATCGCGCCGAGGTCGGTGTTCTTGTCGAGCGGGTCGCCGACTCGCAACGTCTGCAACCGATCTTGCAACTTGCGGATCACCAGCGGCGCGATGCCTTCTTGGACCAGCAGTCGGGATCCGGCACAACAGACGTGACCTTGGTTATAGAAGATGCTGTTGACGATGCCTTCAACAGCGGCGTCGATGGGGGCGTCGTCGAAGATGATGTTGGGGGATTTTCCGCCCAACTCGAGCGTGAGGCGTTTCCGGCTCCCCGCAATAGTGCACTGGATCAACTTGCCGACGTCCGTAGATCCGGTGAACGCGATCTTGTTCACGTCCGCATGTTGGACCAACGCCGCGCCGGTGCTTCCAGCCCCAGTGACGATATTGACCACACCTGGTGGGAGATCGGCTTCCTGGATGATCTGCGCGAGATGCAGCGCAGTCAGTGGCGTAGTCTCGGCGGGCTTCAGCACGACCGTGTTCCCGCACGCTAACGCCGGCGCCAATTTCCACGCGGCCATCAGCAGCGGAAAGTTCCAGGGAATGATCTGTCCAGCCACGCCCAACGGTTGCGCGGTGCGGCCCGGAAACGCGTATTCGAGTTTGTCGGCCCAGCCGGCGTAATAAAAGAAATGCGCGACAGCAAGAGGGACGTCGTCGTCGCGCGAAAGCCGGATCGGCTTGCCGTTATCCAGTGTCTCCAAGACCGCAAACTCGCGCGACCGTTCGGCCAGTTGCCGGGCGATGCGGAAGAGATATTTGGCCCGTTCCGCGGCCGGGAGCTTGCACCAATATTTTTCATAGGCCCGTCGCGCCGCTTGCACGGCGGCATCGACATCGGCCGCGTTCGCGTCGGCGACTTCAGCGAGCGGTGCTTCAGTGGCCGGATTGAGTGTCGCAAAGTATTTGCCGGAACGCGGGGCCACAAACTTGCCCCCAATGAATAATTCGTAACGCGGCGCGATTCGGACATGGTCGGTCGCTTCCGTGGACGGGGCATAGGCCCACGTCTTGCCGAACGTGAGATCCGTCTTCGGGGGAAGGACTTCGAGTCGTACCACATTGTCGGATTTCGGCGGGGCCATAAACACCTCAAGTTGCGCAAGCACTAGTCTTTACTAAAGTACTCTTCTGATTGGTATCGGCCGGTGGCTTCTTTCACGAGTTGCATCAAGAGATCGTTCGTAACCGTCGACGCCCCAAGTCGAAACCACTCCGGCGTCAACCAACGGTCGCCGAGCGTCTCGTTCACAAGCACGAGATATTGCAGCGCCAATTTCGACGTCCGAATGCCACCCGCGGGCTTCATTCCGACCATCCGGCCGGTCGCGTAGTAGTAATCGCGGATGGCTTCGAGCATCACCAACACGGTCGGCAATGTGGCCGCGATCGGATATTTTCCGGTCGAGGTCTTAATGAAGTCGGCGCCCGCTTGCATGGCCAGACACGATGCCTTGCGGATGTTGTCATAGGTTTCGAGTTCACCGGTCTCGAGAATGACTTTCAGGTGTGCGGCGCCGCAGGCCTCTTTGATGGCCGCGATTTCGTCGCTCACGCGTTGAAACTCGCCTGACAGGAAGGCGCCGCGATCGATCACCATATCGATTTCGTCCGCGCCCGCTTCGACGGCTGCGCGCGTGTCGGCCAACTTGACGACGAGTGGCGATTGACCGCTCGGGAACGCGGTCGCGACCGAAGCGACCTTGACGGCAGTCCCCGCCAGCGCCTGCTTCGCGACACTAACGAACGGCGGATAGACACACACCGCGGCTACGGACGGGACGCCATGATCCTCATACGGTCGGATGGCTTTTTGACAGAGTTGGCGAATGCGTCCCGGGGAATCTTTCCCTTCTAACGTGGTCAAGTCGATCATCGAGATCGCCAGTTTGATCCCGGCCAGCTTCGCGTCTTTCTTGATACTCCGCCGCGCCAGCATGCCGGCACGCGCCTCGGCGGCGACTTGGTCGACGGTCGTTTGGAGCAGTCCCATAGGACTCGCTTCATCGCAATTTTCGGCGGTAAACGCAAACAAAACCAAAAATGGGGCTGGAAGTAGAAAGGAAATTCGCTACTTCTGAGCTGGTGACACATCCCCGAGCAAGTCGAGGTCCCAGGGGGCGGTGCCGCGGGTCGCGAGGTAGCCGAGGATCAGCGGCTTGAAGCGTTGGGCAAAAGTCGGATGCGCGTGAAAGTCGCGATCGAGGCGGCTTAAGCAGGCATAGGTGCGGTCGACGCGCGCGTAAAAGGCGGCGTGTTTAGCGGCCAACGTTTTGAGAGCCGATTTGAGCAGCTTCGGCTGCGCGGCATAGCGGCCTTGCAGATAGGATTTCAGGTCATAGAGCGGCAGCGGATCATACAAGCCGCCACGGCGAAACGGATTCTCGATCCGTAACCGATTGCCCTCCCGGAGATATTGCAACATTTCAGTGTGCAACGAGCGTACGCCGTTTTTATCGAAGACTTGTTCGAGAAAGGTATCGAGTGCCTGAAGTTCTGTCGCCGCATCGGCGGCAACGTTCCAGCCCAGCGCGCTCCACGCCGAGACCGGCGCCCAGAAATACGGACCGACGGAATCCAACTCGTGGCCCTCTTCGTGAATCACCGTGGCCTGATTTTCTTTGGCGCCAAAGTCCCGCACAATCGTCGTGCCGTCGCCGAACGACATCCCGCCGGTGCGGAGTGCGTAGTTCCGAATGGCTTGATACCGCCGCGCCTCTTCCGCGGTGTAATCCTTACGTACCTTGCTCCACAGGGCACTCTGCGGCTCCGTGGCCCGCACGTAATCGGCTTCCTGATAGAAGATCCACGAGAGATGCACGTCGCGCACCACCAGTTCGACTTTGCCGTCAGGAATGAAGCCAAACCGTTGGCGCACTGCCGATTTCAATCGTGCGGCATCGGCAATTGTTCCCGGCGCGGTATTCCCCTGCCCCACGATCGCCGCAACTTTTTGTTGCATCGCTTCCACACGCGCAAAATAGTCGCGCGCGAGGGTATAAAATGCGTGCCGCAGACGAACATCGGCCTCGCCGCTCGTGTCGAGTACGGTTTCGAGCTCCGCCGGCTGCAACAGTGCGCCGCGTTGCATCGCGGCCTCGCGCGCCTGCGTAAACAGCGCATAGACGCGGGCCGTCTGCATCATCCGGCCTCGGACCTCTTGGGCGGAGACGAGGGCTCCAGTCGTCGGCGGTGCAGGGATCTTGGCGAGGACGGCTTGTAACGCACGCAGTTTCGCCTCGATGTCTTGACGATTTTGGACGGCGCGCCGCAGTGGCGAGAGATCGACTCCGACCAGCGGCTTACGGCGTCGGTGCGGCGTCTCGGTCGTGTCGTCGTTCGGCGCTGGGCGGTGGGCGGCACTGGTCTGCAAAGCGGCCGCGTCTTCATCCTCAGCTGCGGCCAGGCCGTGATACACGGCGACGCCACCAGCCAATGCAAAAATGCCGCTCAGAACCACCCATGGCACCCATGGTCGCCGGTGTCGTTGAACTTCCGCTTGAACCAGTGCGCGCACTTTGGCCTTCGCCTGCGCGGGGAGTCGCATCCTATCGATTGCGGCGGTCAATTCGCCGGGAGATTCGCTACTCGCCGCAACCGGTGGCCCCGCACCATTTCGGACAGCGGCCGCACGGGACGCAGGCGGATGTGGCGCTGGAGACACTGACACACCGATCTGCGTCGGGGGACCCCAATTGTGCAACATGCTGACGGTTATTGGTGGCGGCAGCAATTGTTCGACCCGCTCTTGGAGGCTCACATCAAGATCGGGGATGGCTCGTAATTTTGCGGCGGTTGGGTCAGTGTGATACGCCTCGACGGCCGCAATGCCTTGCCGTAGCGGCGCGGTATCGGACATGCGGCGCAATACCGCGACGATCTCCGGCAATCGGCTGGCCCGCAGCAGCGCGACGCGTGCCTGCTGCGTGTTCAGCGGTGCGTCGCCCCCGGCCCCACCACGTCCCGCACCGACCGACAAACACCACTGCGGCAGCTCCGGCCTTGGTGCGGCCGCAAATCCGCCCGCCCAGGCCGGCTGAAAAAACGGTGGCGCTTCCCGCACCCAACGTGCGACCGCCGTAACGGCAGCGCGTATAGGATAGGAGCGGCGAGCGATACCAAGAGCCCCCGGCCTGATGGCCGGGGCACGCGAGCTTACCCCCAGCCGCACAGCGGCGTTGAGGGGGGGACCCGATGGGCTTTGCCCATCGGGGGGGCGACGTGAGCCCCAGTAACGTCGCCATTGGGCCAGCTGTCGTTGAATTGTTCCTCGTCCCATCACGGGCAGATCCTCCAGTGCAGTTACTATCGACTGATATTGGAAAAAGTTGCTTGAGTCGACCTGGCTTTCGCTTGCTGCGCTCCCCCTCACCCGGCCCTCTCCCCAAGGGGAGAGGGGGACATTTGCCTCGCCCCGACGGGGAGAGGTTCCCGCCGCAGGCGGGGGGTGAGGGTCTAAAAAAATGCGATGCAGGAGACGACACCTTACGGTGCAGTAGGCGCGATCGGAATCACTTGACCGCCATGTCCGTCGTCGAGCAGGAAGTCGAGCTGTACGACGACCGGCAACAGCTGCGCGGCCACGAGCAAATGGGCCCAACTCGGGGCACAGCCGCGCAGTTGGACATGCTGCGCCTGGTAGACCGCGAAATTATGGGCGTCGACCTTTGCCGCAAACGTCTGCGGATCGGCCTTCCCGGGAAAGATCGCATTCATATCGAAGCAGATCGGCTCACTCATACGGAGAATGATTCCCCACAAGAGCAACAGCCTGTGGCGTTCGGATTGACCAACTTGAAACGCGATTGCATCAGACTTGATTCATATGTCAGGTGGGAACCAGCCACATAGATGATGCTGCGCCGATCGACTAATATCTGGAAACCATCGGCTTGAAAGCTCAAGTCCTCACTGCTCGGGGCATCCGCCGGTTCGATCTTATATTCCAATCCCGCGCACCCACCCGACAACACCCGCACGCGGATGTTCGGTTTCCCTAACTTGGCGAGTAACGTCTTCGCCTGCTCCGCCGCATGTGGTTCTACAGTAATCATGAGCTTCCTCGACGTACGCACTTACGCACGCGTCACACACTAAACGACTTCCCACACCCGCACCCGCCGGTCGCGTTGGGGTTTTGGACCACAAAGCCGGCGCCTTGGAAGTCTTCGACGAAATCAAGAATCCCGCCTTGCAGAATATCCAAACTGGCCGGATCGACCACAACGGTCACGCCCTCTTGGGTCATCAGCTGGTCCTCCGGATGCCGCTCGTCGAAACGAAAATCGTATTTGAAGCCGGAACACCCGCCGGAATCGACGGCCACGCGAAATGCCTTGCCGGCCTGGGCCGGATCGGCCTGCTGGAACGCCTTGATCTTTTGAAGCGCAGCCGGGGTGATCGTGATCATATGCGGACGCAAATAGCTGGCGCCGTCAGAGGCGTCAAGGCCGCGCACGACTATTTCATTAGTTATTGCAGAATGAGACTGCAGCCCTTGGCGGCGGCGCCACTGCCGCTCTCGCTCGTCTCAGGAGGAGGCGGCGCATCGACCAGCGAATTCTTCGGCGGCACGCCCCCGGCGGGGACGCTTAACTGCACGGTGTCCATCAGCAACGTCTCACCCCCTTGCTGACACTGCACTTTCGTCGCCTTGCCGTTGCCAGCCGTGATCAAATCGGCCCCGAATCCGGCCCGCGGTTTTTCGCCGTCATCGTCCCCATACGGTTGAATCGCCGACGCACCGGTAAAGGCCGGATTGAGTTCTTCGTAGAAGACTTCATACGCCACACCGGGAATGATGCCGCGCAAGATGTAACTGCCGTCGGCGGTGTCTTGGGGATAGGAATTGCCGGTGATGGCCGAAACCGAGACAATTAATGGATCGAGCGTGGAGCGGGCGACCACTTGGGCGCCTTGAAAGCCGAGATTGTCGGAGCCGATCAACGTGCCGGCCAACTCGCAAAACTTGGTCTTATATTCCGCGCGCGGATAGAGGTTGGAGATCGCGACGACGTCGTCCCAATGGAGGGTGCTTTGGTCCGGGGTCGCGATGATCGGATACATGGTCGGCAAGGCCTGACTCAGTTGCGGATCTTTTAAGACATCGCCGAACAAGTCCGCGTTGACGCCGGAGTGGTCTAAATTAAAGAGATGACCGAGCTCGTGAATGACCGTGGCCCGAAACATCTGGATCTTCGAATCATTCGGGTCGCTCTTATTGGCGCCTTTCAGGAAGCGCCCATTCAGCACCGTAAACGCGGCCTTGATCGTTAGCGTGGCCGCATCAAGATTGCTCCCGCCGAGAAAAGTCATCGCGGCGACCTTATCCGGATCGCCGCCTAACGCCTCGGTGAAGGTTCCGGCGTCGTCCATCACAATGACCGTTTTCTGTTGGTTGAGCAGTTTCTGCACCGACGCCAGATTGTTGACTTCGGTGGTCACGACGCCGCCCTGTTTCGCGAAGACTTGCGCGGTCGGCACTTTGACGAGTCCCGGCAACGTCAGGCCGGCCTTCGCCCAGACGTCGAACGAATCTTGCACGACTTTCATCACATCGGTTTCACTGAGCGGTCCGAGCCCGGCCTTTTCGCTGTACCAAATGACCGTCCCGCCGGCCCAGGTGTAAGGATTGCCGGATTTGTGATCGTCGATATACCAAGGACTCGCGGCAAAACTGGGAAGGGTCCAGCAGCAGAGCAGCGCAATGACCAACAGTATCGGAAGGCGTGGCTTCATGGGGTCGGTTGGAGTCCCTTCACTAACTCTTTCAACACATCATAAGAGAGGTCCGGCCCAGCCCCCTGCTCCACGACACGTTGCGCGGCCTTCGACACCGCGACTGCGGGAGATGCCGCGTTGTGCATCCCTTGGAACAACAGCTGGTTGTTGATTCCATTCGTGACCGTCTTACTGCCATCCGGTTGTACCGTGACCGTAAATCGGCCCTGCATCAGACCGACTGGGGTCCACCAACCGGTAGAGAGGGGTTTGAGAAACAACAGATACGTCTGGCCGACATCGTACACAGTGGAGGAAAGGGGTCGGAGGAGATCAGCGGTCGAAGTCCCCACGGGTATCGGTCCGCCGACTTGATCAAATTGGAAGTCGCTGCCGTCGGCGATCTCCCCTTTCAGGACCTCTTGAACTTCAAAGGTGTAATGACTGACCGGAATGACGCCACCGATCGGCGTCGGTTTGAGACTGGTCTCGCGTACTTGGCAGGTCCCGATGAAGATCACGCCCGCTTCGGTAGTGAGGTCGGCGAGCGAGGCCGGCGCCACCATCGTCGCATGCGCTGCGGTCAGCGGCGCCATGAGCAACAGCAACACTCCAATGAATCGCCAAACGTGCATGCGGCGATTGTAACAGAGCCTCAAAAAGAGTGCCAACAGTTTCATCCTTATATACGGTATCGGCGCTGCATTTGGCGATAGTTGCCCCCCTGCAAGACACCATGGCACGAGGTGTGGTTTGACAGCGATGAAAGCGATCAAGTATGAGCGGACGATGCCACCGGGGGATCATGATCGCGTCTCGCTGCTGCATCTCCTCACGGAGATGACGTATCCCGATTATCGCGATCGTCATATTTTTACCGCGCGGCTTCGCCTCCTGATCCTCTTCAGTTTTGCGTTCTTCTACGCGCTGGTGTTCGCCGATGTCGTCCCACCAACACATCCGGCCATGTTAACGATCGGCGCGACCGCGCTGGCCACGATCTACTGCTATTACAACATCATCACAGCCCAATTCATGACCGCATCGCTGGTCATCGAAATCTTGGCCGACATGGTGGGCATCACCACGATGATCTACCTGCTCGGCGATATTCAAAGCGATTACTTCTTGATCTACTGCTGCTACTGTCTCGCATCCGGTCTGATTTATAGTTACCGAATCGCCACAACGCTCGCGATCTGCTCCCTCGTCACCTATGGCATCTTCTATGTCTTGCTTTCGGGCGGATATTTACCGCCGCTGACGACCCCGGCCATCAATGCCGCGCATCTGATGAGCGAACATGCCGGCTGGGAACACCCGACGTGGATGCATCCGGTGATGCTCGCCGTGTTGCTCGGGTTCGCCGTCTATGCCGTGAAATCGGCGCAACGCCTGACGTGGGTCCGCGAACGCGCGCTCGAGGCCCGCAATCGCGAACTCATGGCGTTACAACGGATCGGGGCGACGATCCGCGGCACCACATCGATCGAAGAAGTCGCAGATCGCGTGTTAGTCGGGCTCACTAGCGGACTCGATTTAGTCGGTTGTCTCTTATTGCTTAGCGATCATCAGCGCAACGCAATGATCTGTTACCCGCCACGCTCGGTCGAGGCCATCCGCGAAGTGGAAACGATGCTGGGGACGGCGCTCCGCGAGTTGACGCTGCCGTTGGATGCACCGGAGAGCGTGGTGTTGCGCCAAATTATGGAGCGGAAAGTCGTCTATCGGCGGGAACTGCGCGAACTGCTGCTCGGATTTCAACCCGTGTTGCCGGCGGAGCGACTCCAGGCAGTGCAACAACATTTCGGCATTCGCAAGACCGTTGCCATTCCGTTAGTCGTGGAAGGCGATCTGATCGGCATGTTGCTCGGGTTCTCGGATGAAAGTTTTGTCGGCGATCGCGCCGTCTCGACGTTGCAGATTTTTGCGGACCAAGCGGCGCTCGTGCTGCAAGTGACGTTACTAATCGAGCAACTCAAGACGACGAATCAAGAACTGCTTGAGGCCAATCGGGTGAAAGGCGAATTTTTGGCCACGATGAGCCATGAACTCCGCACCCCGCTCACCGCCATTATCGGTTTCTCCGAATTGCTGTTGGAAGGCGCGATGGGGCCGCTGACGGAAGAACAACTCGACAGCCTGCGCGAGGTCCGCAACAACGGGGCGAACTTGCTGGAGTTGATCAACAACATCCTCGATCTCTCCCGCATGGAATCGGGGCGGATGACGCTGACAATCGAACCGATCGATGTGCGGGAACTCCTGGAACGCACGCATCGCAATGTGGGTTCCTTATTGGCGCGCAAGCAGCACCGCTTCACGTTGGTCGTGGCGCCGGATCTGCCACCCTTGCAGGGTGACGAACGGCGACTCCAGCAAGTGTTCCTCAATCTGCTGGGGAATGCGATCAAGTTCACGCCGGAAGGCGGCGCCATTACGGTCACGGCGTATCACTTCATGCGCCTGGAAACGTTGCGGCAACTCGCGTGGCGACAGCATCTGGATGATGTCGCGCCCTTTACCCAAGGCGGCTTCGCGATTCAGGTCCACGATACCGGCGTCGGGATTCCGAAGTCGCACCTTCACATCATTTTCGAGATGTTTCGCCAAGTCGACAGCTCAGTCACGCGACGGTACGAAGGGACAGGACTCGGATTGGCCTTAGTGCGTCAGCTCGTGGAGTTGCATCGCGGCGTGATTTGGGCAGAGAGCGAAGCCGGGAAAGGGACGCTGTTCACGTGTTTGTTGCCCGCCACCCCGCCGACGCCCACCACGACGGACTTCATTGTCGAAACACAACCACAACTCCCCGCATATCCGGCCATTCGCATGCCGGGGTGAAATGGATATCCCAGGTCCTTACATTCAAATTGGAACGCGGTCCCGGCAGGGGCGAGAGGGGAGTCCTGCGGGCGAGTCTGAGCGAGGGAGATCTATGGAGTTGAAGCCCGACCGAGCGAGGTCTCAGTGAGCCGAGCGCCGTAACGCGAGG